>QKCE01000025.1 GCA_003245785.1 Spirochaetales bacterium
CCGCGACCAATTGGTCCTACGTGTTCCGCTTATACGCGGTAGCCGGGAGCTATGTTTCTTTGCCTGCGGTACATGGATTATACTCTCCCTGATTCCCGCAAAGCCTTCTCCCCTCACTCCCCGCCCAACGCCTTCACCATCTCCCCGTAGGCTTCCGTCTTTCCCTTGAAGCGCTCCGAAGCGCCGTACACGTCGAAAAAGCCGTCCAGGTCGTTTGAAAGGGTCGGGTATTCCGAGCGCACCGCGGGGTTTCGCACGATCGCCCTGAGGAGGGTGCGGGTTTTCACGTCATTGAGCGATAGGGTCACCTTTTCGGATTCGAGGGCCGCCTGCCGGGCCTTGAGCAGGGCCAGGGCGTCCGAATCGGATACGCCGGCCGTCGTGGGAAACGTTCCCGCCGGGGACGTCCCGGAGGCCCGAAGCCTGTCGATCTCGGCCTGAAGGCGCGCGTTTTCCGCCTGGGCGTTCGACAATGCCGTTTCCGAGGTTTCTTCCTGCTTTTGAAGGTCTTCCACGTAATTTTTCAGGAGGGCCGAAAGGGCCGTATCGGTTCCTGCGCTTCCCGCCGATGCGGTCTGGCCGGATGCCGTCGCCTGGGCGGCCGCCGTCGCCTGGATGGCCTCGACCGCGGCCTTGGCTTCGGTTTGGGTCCCTTCGGTCGCCGCGTACCGGGCGGAAAGGATATCCTGGCGTTCCGCTTCCATGCGGGCCAGGGTTTGCTCGAATCGGAGCAAGTCGGTTTCCGACGCGTTTCTCGCGAGGAGTTCGCGATATTGGCGGGATATCGCCGCGATCTCCCGGTCTTTCGCCTGGAGAAGCTGGTCGGTCTGTTCCTTCATCGCCTTGAGGAGTCTCCACTCGACGGTGAGGAAGCTGTTCGCCTTCAGCGTCGCGTCCTGCGACATGCCTCGATAGAAATGGTTGCTTACGAAAATGAGGGCGATCGTCCCGCATACGATGAGAACGTTTACCAATAGTAACCCGCGATCGGCGCGTAACCAACCTCGGGGTTCCCGGTCGAAAATCATGGAAAATTCGTTTCCTTGCGCAAGAAATGCTTTGTATAGTTTACGTTATGACGTAAACTAATGATAGCTCAATTTTTACCAAAATGATGAACGGTATCCGTTTTAACACATATGTTTCAATTCTTCCCCTGGTTTTCGTCGCGGTCGTCGCGGGGGGCTTTCTATCGTTCTTCGAGACCCGCGAAGCCCTGACCCGCATGTCGAACCGCCATTTGGCCTACAAGGCGGAACAGCTCAGGGATTATATCAACAACGAATGGGACACCCTCGAAAGCCTGAAACTCTCGGACGATGCCGCGTACCGGGCAGCTGAGCGCGAGTCCTTCGTGACCTATGCCTATTCGGTGCTACGGACCTCCTCCGAGGCGATCTATATTTTCGACGCCGACGGCAATCTGTCGGAAAGGATCGGGGGAACGGGAGCTGCCGCCGAAAGCCTTTCGTACCCGGGCGAAACCGCCCTGTCGCCGCCCCTGACGCCCGGGTGGTTCGAACGGACCCTGTTCGGCGAGAATCGGGTCGGCATCGCCTTCCTCTTCGAGCCCTTTGGCTGGACCATCGCCATCAGCGAGCTCCGGTCCCTTTATTTCGGCGACGTGAACCTCGTATTCCGCGACCATATCGTGGTATTGATCGTCGCGGTGGTGCTCGCGGCGCTCCTGTTGGCGGCGTATCTGCAGGTCATCATCGCCCCCCTCGAGAGGCTGACCCGCAATATCGAGAGAATCATCGCCACGGGGGACTTTTCCCTTCGCCTGCTGAACGATTCGCGGGACGAAATCGGGGTTTTGAGCGACCGTTTCAACAGCCTCCTGACCCTCGTGGAAGACCAAAAAGGCGGGCTTATCGCCTCGGCGGCCACGGAACGGCTGGCCAACGCGATTACCCAACAGCGCGAGGCGGAAACCCTTCTTCTCCTTGGCCATATCTCGGAATACAACGACGAGGAAACCGGGGCCCATCTTTTCCGCCTCGGTACCCTGTCCGCCACATTCAGCCGGCTCCTCGGCCATGACCAGGAGAATCAGGACCTCATGTCGAAAAGCGCGCCCCTCCACGACATCGGCAAGATCGGCGTGCCCCAGGCCCTTTTGCGAAAGCCCGCCAAGCTGACCGACGAGGAATACGAGGTCATGAAGCGGCACTGCGAATACGGGTACGATTTGCTGAAGGATTGCCGGAGCCGGTATTTGCTCGAGGGGGCGGTCATCGCCTGGACCCACCACGAGCATTGGGACGGGGAGGGGTATCCCCGGGGCCTCGCGGGGGAGGATATTCCCCTTTCCGGGCGCATCGTGAGCATAGTGGACGTCTACGACGCCCTGGTGTCGGACCGGCCCTATAAGTCCGCCTGGACGGACGAGGAAGCCCTGTCCTTCATAAAATCCCAGCGGGGAAAGAAGTTCGACCCGGCCCTGGTCGATATTTTCGTGGATCATTTCGAGGAATTCCGCACGGACCCGACCGGCCCAGCCGCTTGAAATCCCGCCCCCGGGGCACGATAGTTAAGGGCGGAGGCACGATATGAAACGCGGAACCGCTATCAGTGAAGACGTGTCCGTCCACGTACCGGCGGGGTCATGGCCGGAAATCGCCGCCGGAACGACCGACGGGTCGGGACTCACCATCGACGACGGGCCCCACAGGGCGACAACGCCCTGGCCGGAGGCCGCGGGATTTACCACCGAAGGGTGGTACGCGATCTATACGGAGGATCTTCGCCGCTAAGCCAGGAGGCGCCGCGTAACCCGCGGCGCCTTTTCGTCATATCAGGAACTTTCCGTTCTCGATAATCGCCTTTTCGCCGCCGTCTGCCAGGACGGCGTACACGTTTACGTCCATTCCCCCGATCATCATGTCCTCGTGGACCGTGCCGACGTTGAGTCCCGCCGCGAGTAGCCCTTCGTCGTCGAGGTCCCCGCCGCCGCGCAGGGTGGAGGGATAAGCCTTGCCGAGGGCGAGGTGACAGGCGGCGTTTTCGTCGTAGAGGCCGTTAAAGAAGGTGATTCCCTCGGTAGCCATGGGCGAGTGGGGGTCCACCAGGGCGACTTCACCGATATAGCGGGCCCGCGGGTCGATGTCGAAAAAGGCCCGGAGCGTGTCTTTTCCCTCGTCGGCGCCGAAATCGACGACCTTGCCCTCGCGGAATTCGAACCAGGCGCCGACGGGGACCGGGCCCAGGTTGTGGTGCATCGTGAAGGGCCGGGTCAGGGCGACCCTGCCCGAGGTTTCCCTCCAGTCGGGGCTCGTGTAAATCTCCTCGGTGGGCACGTTGGCGAGGAAGGGGGTTCCCTCGAGGGCAGTCTCGAAGCCGCCCATCCAGGAGGCTCCCTTCGCGAGGCCCACCCGGAGATCGGTTCCGGGGCCCTCGAAGCGGAGGTGCGTCGCCCCGAGGGAATCCATATACGCCTTCCGACGCTCGTCGGCTTCCATCTTTTCCTTCCAGAAGGCCACGGGGTCGTCCCTGTCGAGGCGCATGATGCGGACGATGGCGTCCCAGTATCTCGCGACCGCTTCCGCCTCTCCCAGTCCGGGATAGGCCTTTTTCGCCATTTCGGCCGAGGGGGCGAAGGTGAGGGTCCAGGGGACCGCGTTGTTCATGATCGCTTCCTGCCGGGGCTTCAGGAAGGTTCCCAGGTCGCGGAAGAAGGCCGAGGCATGCCGTTGGTCAAGGCCTTCGTAGGCGTCGGCGTCGATATTGGACATGATCGCGACGTTTTTCCAGCCCGGCGAGGTGGTTTCCGCCATCTTCGCCTTCTGGTGCTCGGGGAATCGAAAGGAATCCCGGCCCGAGAGGATCGCGCGGGCGTTGAACCGGGCGTCCGCCGATTCGGCATGCACGTATTCAGCCCCGCCAAGGTACGCCTTTTCGGCCACTTTCAGGGCGAGATCGTCCTGTCCCCGGTCGTACTTCAGGAAGATCTTGTCTCCCTTTTTGAAGCCGACCGCGAAAAGGAGGAGGTCGGCCATTTTTCCGTATATTGTGTCGTTCATGCCTTCATGATACGGAGATTCGGCGGAAAAGGCAAAAGCCGGCATTCCTGCCCGATCTTGACCGCCCTTTCGAAGGGGGCGTACAATCCCCTTGCCATGTCCTCCCAAGAACCGCTTCTCCGCATCCATCCGGAATTCCTCACCGACGCCGCCCTGGACCGTTATATCTACCCGGTCATGACAAGAACCTACTACTGGACCGACCGATGGGAAGGGGGTATCTACGTGGCCCTCGCGCGGGCGGGGTTCATCAGCGTGTGTTCCGAGTTCCCCGAATCGGGATGCCTCCTCCTCCCCCAGATCCACGACCGCTGCGCCGTGCTCGACTGGGCGGACCGGAAGGCCTCGAAGTCGACCCTGGCCGCGTTGAGGCCCGAACGGCTCGCGAGGGAGCGCGTCCGCCTGCGGATTACCCAGAAAATCGAGCCCGTGCTCGACGCCCTGAGCGAGTGCTGGGGCGAGACGTCGTGGTTCCTGCCGCCCTACAAGGCCCTCATGCGCGACCTCGCCTCGGGGGGAATCGCCGGCGGGGCGTCCCCCGGTTCGTCCCTGAATCTTTTCGCGGTGGAACTCCTCGCCGGGAACGGCGAGCGACCCGTCGCGGGGGAACTGGGATACGTCATCGGTTCCACCTGGACGAGCCTTTCGGGCTTCATGCACCCCGACCGCGCGCGGTGGAACAACATGGGCAAGGTTCAGCTGCATGCCCTGGCGACCCTTCTCGAGCGGACGGGTTTCTCCTTCTGGAACCTCGGCCAGCCCCAGATGCAGTACAAACTGGACCTGGGCGCGCGGATTCTCGGGCGCGACGAATTCCTCGCCCGTTGGATTCCGGCGCGGGACGACGAGCCTCCGGCGGGCTTTCTGGCCCTGGCGGACAGGGAAATCGACTGCGCGGGTCTTCTGGGGGACGGTCGGGCGGGTATTCTCTGAGGGAATGCGAGAAGCGGGGAAGGAAAACGAGAATGACGGCCGCGGACGCCCGGGGGAATCCGCGGATTTAAGCTTACTTCTTGTTTACGAGGTCCTTGAGGGCCTTGCCGGCCTTGAACTTCGGGGTCTTGGACGCCTTGATCTTGATGGTTTCGCCGCTCTGGGGATTGCGGCCGGTGCGGGCGGCGCGGGTACCCACGTCGAAGGTACCGAAACCGATGAGCTGCACGGAATCGCCCTTCTTGAGGGCCAGGGAAACGTTATTGACGAACGCCTTGAGGGCGGCCTCGGAATCTTTCTTGGTCAGTCCGGCTTCTTTCGCGATCGCGTCGATAAGTTCTGCTTTGTTCATGGATTATGCTCCTGATTGGATGAATTTGAGTTTACTATATCACCCAACGTCGATTTAATCCACGCGTGCGACCAGTTTATACACCCCTACGTTGCGGGTTTTCCCCTTAATTCGCTCGTCGCCGATCTTTTCCAGGGGATAACGGTCGGGACGGTCCAGGGAACGGACCGTCGTGTCCGAGATGAGGATGTCCGTGCCGTGCACCTTCGTGAGCTGTTCGAGGCGGCTCGCCGTGTTCACGGTGTCCGAGATGACCGTGGAATCCATCCGCTGGTTCTCGCCGATGGTCCCGAGCATGAGGTTCCCGGAGTTCACCCCGATGCCGAAGCGGAGCGGTTCGGCTCCCTTGGGAAGTTTCGCGTTGAATTCCATCAGTCCCCGGCGCATGGCGAGGGCCGCGTCGAGGGCGTTGTCGGGCCGTCCCGGGAAAAGGGCCATGAATCCGTCTCCGAGGTACTTGTCGATGAAGCCGCCGTGCTCGCGGACGAGGGGGCCGAAACGCTCGAGGAAGGCGTTGATGAAGCGGAAGTTCTCTCCCGGGGTCATGTTTTCCGAGCGGGCGGTGAAATCGCGGATGTCGAGGAAGAACACGGACATGAATTCCTCGGAGAAGTCCCCGAGCTGCACTTCCACTATGCTCTTTTTCGAGAGGAAGCCCAGGACTTCGTGGGGTATGAACCGCTCGAGCGACTGGTTCAGGTGCTCGAGTTCCCGGGAATAATCCTCGACCATGGCGAAGAGCTTCGAGAAACGGGCGGACAAAAAGAAGCTCTGGGAGAAGGTGAAGATGAAAAGGCCGATGGAGGACATGTAGAAGGTCTGGATGAGGCCGTTGGAAAGCAGCACGTCGTTCAGGACGGTGCCCACCATCAGCAAGACGCCGACGATGATGATCGCCGCGCCGTCCTCTTTTTTCGCCGCCGCGAAACCTATGCTGACGAGCATGTAGATCGCGAAAACGAGGATCGTGTACTCGTACCAGGACAGGAACCGCTGGTGGAACATCGCGGGGGTGAAGATCTCGAGGACGGCCCACAGCGTTCCCGCGGCGATCGTTACCCACACGGCTTCCCGACGGATATAGCGGGGGAAGAGCGCCTTGAAGAAGATGAAGAACAGGGGTAGCGTAAGGTGGGCCGAGAGATGCTCCACCGTGAAGGCGGTCTGCCAGCCCTGCCAGGTTTGGGGGAATAGCTCGAGAAGGATCCGTTCCCCCATGATGAGGTTGCGGACCGTCATGAAAACGCAGATTATCCCGAAAACGAGGGTGGTTTTGTCCTTTCGACGCAGGAGATAGAGCGCGAGGTGGTACAAGCCCATGAACAGGAGGGCGCCGCCTATGAGGGACGCGACGACGAGATCGCCCTGGCGTTTCGTGGAAACGACGGAAACCCGCCCGAGGGTCGGGTTTTCCCACGTTCCCGTATAGGGAGTGGCGAAATTCGCCACCTGCAGCACGACGAATACGCGGTCGCCCGAGGCGGCGAACGGGACGATTCGAATGCCGTTGTTCGGCACGAAGCGTTCCCTGTCCGGGGAAACGACGCCGATCCGGGCGAGGAGCGCGCCGTCGACGTAAAGGGAGCACGCGCTGTCGGCGTTCGGCAGCCTGATCGCCCACTCGCCGCCCGCCTCCGGGAGGATTACCTCAAGGGCCAGCGTGCCCGCCTTGCTGAGTTCGGATACCGGCGCGAGGGGACCGAGCTTCGACCAGATTCCCGGGACCGCCTGGGTTTGGGTATCCCCGGCGAGGAAACGAAGGCGGGCTTCCTCGGGATCCACCAGCTCGCCTTCCCAGAAGGCCCAAATGCCCTTGAGGCCGTATAATCCGTCGGGATCGAGACCCTGAAGGTCGAGAGTGCCGCCCCTTGCGTCCGGTCGGACGGCCCGTTGCCCCGTCCCGCCGGAACATGAAACGAGTCCGGCAAGGAGAAATAAGGTCAGGGTAAACCCGCGAAGGTGTCGAAATCCGTTGAAGCCCATGGGAATAAGTGTAATCTCTCCAACTCCGTCTGTACAGACTCGCCCGGCCAATAATTATGATGTAACATAGAGATATGGAAATTTCCGCGATTGAAACAATGGAGCGGTCGGTTTTCGGGAGCTTCGAAGCCGTATCCGGGGATGAATTCTCCTTTCTCGGAGAACGGCGTAACGTGGTGGTATCGCGCCTTCCCCTATTTGCCGAGCGGCTCGCGAAGCTCCGGGCCCTGGCTTCCCCGCCGGGATACCTTCACCGTTTCGAAACCCTGACCCCCGAGCTCGCGCTCCCCGAATGCTCGCGCCATCGCCCGGAACGGGCGGGCGACATAGCCTGGACCGACGCCGGGGAAACGGGAAGGCTCTCGGTCGCTATGGTGCACGGGTCCTTCGACCCCTTCCACCTGGGGCACCTTTTCATGGGACTCGACGCGGTGTGCGACGGGTCCTGCGATTTCGCGGTGTACATGCCGAACGCCGACCGGGAGCGGGGCGGGACGACGGTCAAGCTCGACAAGGGGCCCTTTGCCTGGCGCGCCCGCACGGCCCTTTCCGGGGGCGTGGACGACCTCTTTCCCGCCCTCCGCTATTCTTCCTTCGGGTGGCGCGGCGGGACCGTCGAAAGCCATATTCGCCTGCTCGAGGCGAATCGCCCGCTCCTCGAAAGGCTCGACCGGTTCGATTTGCTTATCGTGATCGGCTCGGATATACTGCACCGGAAGGGCTTCTCCGACTGGACGAACCGGACGTACCGGGAAATCCTGGAATCGGTGGCCCTTCCCGCCCTGGGCATCCGTTTCAAGGTCGTCGAGCGGTACGGGTATCCGGTCCTCAGGGAACCGATGGACGCCCTCGACTTTCCCTGGGTTTCGGTAAAGGAAGTGTCCTTCGCTTCCTCCACCGCGATTCGGGACGATCCCATCGCCGCGGTGTGGCTGTATCCGGGCGGTCTCCTCCCGCTGGAGTCGTATTTGCTCTACGGCCAGCGCGCCAATCAGGCGTTAATGCGCGGGGCCGGACGGGCCGATAATGTGTAGGACGTAAGGAAATACGGGTTACCGCGGGAACCCGGGGAGGGCTAAGGTTGCAAATCGCCAACATTTCTCAGGGTAAGATCCCGTTCAACATGCGTTATCAGATAATGCTCGCGCGGCGCGACCACAATTTCCAGACGTTTTCCGTCGCCGCGATCATCGCCTTTACCATCTCCCTTCTTTACGTGCTTCAAAAGCTTTACGCCCCCGGCGAAACCCCGGAGTCCTGGATGACCGGCGCCTATATCGCCCTATTCGGCTCTTTGGGCATCGTTTCGGTTATCTTCTTCCTGGCCTACCACTGGATGCACGAGCGGGTGACCCTGCGCTTCGAGACCATTTTCGTGATGGTCTACGCCTTTCTCGTCGTGGGAATATCCACGGTGGTCACGGTGATCGACATGGTCTACACCCGCGAGTACACGGGGATGTTCGTGGGGCTCATTTCCACGAGCGTGATCCTCAGCGCGCCACTGATCGCCTACAGCGCGCTCTCTTCCTTCTCCCTCATACTTTTCAGCCTGGGCTATTTCCTGGTCTTCCCGGGGCAGGGCATAGAGGTGTACCTGCCGGGCTTCGTCAACGCCGCGGTGTCGGTCGCCATCGGCATCATCATCCAAAACGGAAGGACCAATAACGAGGTCCTCAAGATCCACCTGCAGGACCTCAACCGGGAACTGCGCGAATATTCCTTCCGGGACCCCCTGACCGGAAGCCGGAACCGGCGGTTCCTCATGGAGTACCTGGAACAGCAGCGCCTTTTGGAGCTCCGCCACGAGGTAGGCCTGAGCCTGATAATCTTCGATATCGACCACTTCAAGAAGGTGAACGACAGCCTCGGCCACCCGGTGGGCGACATGGTGCTCAAGGACCTGGCGAACGTGAGCCAGGGCTGTCTCCGGGACTCCGACATGCTCGCGCGCTACGGCGGGGAGGAATTCATCGCGGTGCTCGCGAAAACGAGGATGGAGGACGCCTACGCGGTCGCGGACCGCATGAGGGTGGGGGTGGAGTACCATTCCTTCGCGGGGGTTCCCTGGAAAATCACCGCGAGTTACGGCGTGGCGGAGCTCCGCAAGAACGAGTCCATCGAGTCGCTCATCTCACGGGCGGATATCGCGCTCTATTGGTCGAAAAAGGAAGGACGCAACCGGGTCACCCGCTCGGGCGAGCACCACCCGGACGTCGAAGGCCCCGAGGAGTGAGGGCCGACCCCGCCGGACTCCCCTAAAGCCGTCCCTCGGAAATTTCCTTCAATTCCTCATAGAAATCCCTGATGCGGTGGATGATCTGCTGCAGCGAGACGGCGTTCTGGTCCACGATCCGGCTGATGCCCTGGATGCTGTCCAGGGAGGACTTGATCGCGTCGGTACCCGAGTCGATCTCGTTCATCGAGCTCATGACGTCCTCGAAACTCTGGGCGATGCTGTCGAGGTCGGCCACGATCGTGCCGATGCTTCCCGCCGTTTCCGTCGACAGCTTCTTCGTTTCCCCGGTTTCGGACCGGATGCCCTTCAGGTCCCCGGCGATAATCCGCGCGTTTTTGGCGGTCTGCTCGGCCAGGGAGCGGATTTCGTTGGCGACCACCGCGAAGCCGAGGCCCGAGGAGCCCGCGTGGGCGGCCTCGATGGCGGCGTTCATGGCGAGGAGGTTCGTGCTGTGGGCCACCTCGTTTATCGTGGTGTTTACGTCCCGTATCTTCCCGACGTTGTCCGTGACGCGCTCGATGGAGCCGAGGGTCCGCTGCATGGCGCCGCTTCCGGCGACGGTTTCCCTCTTGAGCTCCTCCAGGCGGCCAAGGCGGTGCCGGAGCAGGTCGCCCAGCTTCCGTACCGTCGCGTGGAGCTCCTCGATCGACGCCCCCGACTCGTTCACCGACTCGAACTGGAGGGAGGCGCTTTGCCGGGTCTCCATCATGAGTTCCACCGCGCGGCTCACCACTTCCTGGGTTTCTTCCAGCCGGGCCTTTATGCGGTCGGCCACTTCCCGGTTCAGCCTTTTTTCTTCCTCGATGGTTCCCATCATGTTATGGTGGCAATTTTCGGGCTTGTTGAGCCCGTTGTGTATCGCCGTGGCCATGTCCTCGCAGCGGTTGTAGCCGCAGGACGCGCAGTTGAAGAAGTCCGCCTCGGTAAACTTGCGCATCGACTCGTATATCGCCTTGCGTTCCGCGTCCGTGGGGAGCGTGAACGGCCTTTCGCCCGACCGGTCTACGTAGTCCCGGGCGTACAGGCCGGGCTTCCAGTACTTCCCGAGGGCCGAGGCCATCTTTTTCCGGGCTTTCCGGTCGTTTCCCGCGAAGTTTTTCTTGGCGGCCTCGGCCCGCTCCCGTACCGGCGCCTCGAGGATATCCGTAGGGGTTTCCCGCCTCGTCGTCCCGGTGCCTCCGTTGCAGCCCAGGTCGCAGTTCAGGCAGTCCACGACGAGGGGCTGCACTCCCCGGGCGATGGACTCACGCAGGCTCGCGAGATAGGGGTAAACCGTTTTCGGGCCCTCGATCTTGCGAACCCTCGGTTCCGTTTCCGGGGCTTCCCTGAGGAGGGTTTCCTTGAGCCCTCCCGGGGTCGAGAAGAGGACCGCCCGTTCCGGGAAGGGCGGCGTGAAGGGCACCGCGGGGTAGGAGTCCAGTTTGATTCCCTGCTTTTCGAGCCAGCCTTCTATCGAGGCGAAGGTGACGTTATAGTCGCCGAGTCCGGTTTCCTCGAACTCCCGGGCCTTCGCGATGCAGGGCGAAATTACCGCGACCTTGCGGTCCGCGTAGGCGGGGAAGAAACGGCGGATCATCGCGACGGTATGGAGCATGGGGCTGTGGGCCGGCGCGAGGAAGGGAATGAGCTCCGGCCGGTACAGCTCCACGTAGTTCACTATGGCGGGGCAGGGCTGGGCGATTACGGTGGCGGGGGCGTTTTCCTTGATGTGGTTGAGGTAGGACCTGATCGTGAGCTCCGCGCCGGCGCTCACGTCGAAAAAGGCCTCGACGCCGAGGGAGGATAGCCACCCGTTCAGTTTTTCCAGGCGTCCCTCGAAGGAGGCGGCCGCCGAGGGGGCGACGATCGCGACCATTTTGACGCCCTTCTCCGCGTCGGATCGGAAGGCCTCGAAATCGTCCACCCGGTAACGGGCGTCGTGGGTGCAGGCGTCAATGCAGGAGCCGCAGCCTATGCATGCCTCGTGGAGGATGTCCACGGTTTCCCCGCTTCCGTTTATGCAGAACTTCACCGGGCACGCGGCGATGCATTGGTGACAGTTGACGCATTTGTCCTTATCCACTCCGATTACGGCTTTCAAATTCATTTTTTTTCACCTGCCCATACTATAGAACCGCCGTTCCGGGCTGTCAAAAACGGCGGCCAGGCGCCGGGGAACGCGAGACGGGTCCCGACCCGAGGGGCGGCGCGGTCACTTTTTGAGGAAATCTTCCCGTATCGGCGTGAAGCAGTCGAGGAGGGCCCCGTCCTCCAGGGCTTTCACGCCGTGGGTCACGTCGCGCTCGACGGTAAAGCCGCCTCCCTTGGAGATGGTCCTCGTTTCGCCGCCCACGGTTACCTCGAAGGAACCCTCGAGGACGTAGGTGACCTGGTCATGGTCGGAGTGGGCGTGGGGCGCGCCGACGCCGCCTTTCCTGAACCGCACCTCGACGGCCATGAGGCGCTCGGTGTGGGGGAGAACCCGGCGCTCGCACAGGGGATCCAGGGTTTCGGGACTGACTGACTCGTTCGTGAATATCATTTGAAGGCTCCTGAGGCGAAATACCCCGCGTCGCCGCGGATATCGCTATACTAGCACGTTATGGGGCACCCGTCAGGGTTCGGTCTTGAATCGGCCTATCTCGGCGACCACGTCGTTGATGCCCGTCCGGTTCTCGGAGGTAAGGGTGACGACCTCGGCGATGGCCTTGTTGATCTCGCCGGTGCCGAGACTCATCTCGTCCATGCTCTCCCGGATGCGCTGGGTGATCTCGACGAGTTGGCCCATCTCCTCGAGTATCGCCCTGCTTCCCTCGCGGATATGGGCCGCCCGCTCGTTGACCGCCCCGCTTTCGTCCTTCATCCTTCCGAGGGACTCGAGGACCCGGGCGTTGCCCACGCTTTGCTCTTCCATGGAGGCGTGGATGTGCCGCTGCTGTTCCGTGACGGAGGCTACCGACTCCCGAACGCCGCTGAAGGCCTTGCCCGCTTCCTCGGAAGAAAGGACCACCCGGTCGATCGAGGACTTCAGTTCCTTCAATTCCCGCGAAATGGTTTTCGACTGGATCGCCGCGTTCTCCGCGAGCTTCCGGATCTCGTCGGCGACGACCGCGAAGCCCGACCCCGCCTCGCCGGCGTGGGCCGCCTCGATGGCCGCGTTCATGGCGAGGAGGTTCGTCCTGGCGGCGATGGAGGTGACGATGGTGTTCGCCTCCGCGAGGCTCGCGGACTGGCCCTCGATGGCCTTCACGAGAGCGATGACGTCGTTGATGCGGGAGAAGCCCGCGTCGGACACGCCCTGGAGCTCGGCGAAGCGCTCGTTGTTGCGCTGGAGGGTCCTCGTGACGGATTCCACGTTCGCGATCATCTCCTCGACGCTCGCGGAGCTGTCGGCGATGCTGTCGGTTTGCGAATCGATGACCCCCGAAAGCCCGTCGATGTTCCTGGTGATCTCCTGCACCGTTGCGGAGGTCTCGGTAACCCCGGCTGCCTGGCTCAGGACCTGCTGCTTGACGCTCTCGATGTTCGAGTTGATCTGGATGACCGCGGCGGAAGTCTCGTCCATGTTCGCCGATAGCTCGCTTCCGAGCTCCGAGAGGCGGGTGCCGGACTTACGGATGGAGGACACTATCTCGTGGAGGGCCGCGACGAAGGCGTTGAAGTCGTTGGCGAGCTTGCCGACCTCGTCGTGACTGGTGACCGCGAGCCGCCGGGTCAGGTCACCCTGGCCGCCGGAAATGTCCTCGAGGGCGCGGGCGGTTCGCTTGATGGGCTTCACGAGGGAGCTCGACTGGAAGCCCACGACGCCGAGGAGGAGGAGCGCCCCGATCACGAAGGTGACGATCAGGCGGAAGGTTTGCGCGTTCGCTTCCCGGAGTAGCTCGGCGCGGGGTACCGTGGCCGCCACGATCCAGGGCGCGAGGGAATTCCCGATGCGGACGGGCACGAAGCTTTTCATTTCCGGTACCGGGTCTTCCGTAGTGGGGAAGGGACCGCTCACTGTCTCGTGGTTCAGGAGGCGAAACAAAAGCCCTTCTTCCGAGACGTCGGTAAGTTCCGGGGCCGTTTTCCCGGTTTTGTTAAAGTCCGGATCGTACACCACGGTTCCCCGGGCCGAGAAAAAGCGCAGGTAGCCGGTCTCGTAAAGGTCCTCGTTCGAGAAGAGCTGCACGAAGCTGGCAAGCCTCAGGTCGAGCCCGACGACGCCGAGAACCCGTCCGAACTGGTTCTTGATGGGTACCGCGAAGGTGGTCATGAGATTGGGCTCGTTCTCGATCAATTCGTTATAGGGTTCGAGAAACTGTTCAAGGCCGGATTTTTTCGCCAACAGGTAATACGACCCCCCGGATTCCGAATCGTAATCCGTAAGGACGCTGCGGGTCGGGACGATTTCGAGTTCTACCTTGATGTTGGATTTCTCGTATTGGGCGAGGCCGTTGTCGGTCATCGTCGTATTGGCCGGGTCCATGGTCCATCGCACGTTGAAGCGCCCGGTCGGGTCCTCGCCGGGCTTTCCCGCGAACCGCGAATCGAGGCCGTCGAAGAGGTCGGGTTCCCAAATGGTCCAAACGCCATAGAGCCTCGGGTTCCCCTTGAGCATGGTCAGGAGGTAACGCTCCGCGAAGGGGCGCCTCTCCCCCGGCGGGAGGGAATCGAGGGACGTGAGGGTCGAGGCGATATCCCTCGCGGCGGCGACGACCAGGGACATCTCCGAGGAGAACGAGGCTGCCCTGGCCTTCGCGAGGGTTTCCATGTAACGGACCGCGGTCCGCGTCCCCGTTTTCTCGCTGTAGTAGTTGATGTACGCCGCGGTAGAAACGTAAAGGACGGCGACCGCCGCGGCGATGCTCAAGCCGATCTTGACCCCGAGCCGGGACCGGAATTGCGTGTTGGCCATGTATTCCCCCGTTTGCGCGGGAAGGCCGCGAATTCCCCCTTCACGGCGTCCCGACCGCTTAAAACTATAGGGGGCCGACGGGGAGAAGTCAAAAACAGGCGCCTTGACGGGCCTCGCCCCCGGGAGAAATGCCTTCGGGGGGCGGGCTCACCTATCCGGCGCGCCCCCGCAGTCGGCGCAGAGGCCGGTGCAATAGAGCGTGTGTCCCTCGATCCTGAGGCCGAGATCCCGCTCGTAGCCCTCGAGGAGTCCCCGGAGCCCGCAGGTGCCGAGGTCCGTGAACCGGTGGCAAGCGACGCAATGGAACCAGTGGCGATGGGGGAGCTGGTTTCCCCCGGGATCGCGGATCGCCGAGTAATAACGCTCCGTCCCGTGGTTCGAGCAATGGAGCACGAAGGAGTCGGCGAAGCCGTTTTCCTCCAGCCAGTGCAGGGTACGGTACACGGTGGCCTGGTCCGGTCCGGCCTCGTCGGGAAAGCCCTTGGCGACCTGGATCGCGGAGACCGGAGACTCGGCCTCCCGGAGGATCGCGAGAATTTCCTTTCTCGAGCGGGTCATGGGCGTTTCCCCCGCGCGCGGGAGCGGGCGATCCGGATCGCCGCAGCGGCCAGGAAGAACGCCCCCGCGAGCACCACCGTGGTGGCGCCGGCGGGCAGGTCGAAATGCCAGCCCAGGGCGAGGCCCCCGCAGGAGAAGAAGGCCGCCCACAGGCTCGCGGCGATCGCCATTCCCGCGAGGTTTTTCGCCCGATAGCCCGCCATGCCCGCCGGGAGGGTGAGCATGGCGATGAGCATGACGATGCCGACGAAGGTTTGGAGCAGGACGATCGCCACGGCGGTCACCGAGAGGAGGGCGATGAAGAAGGCCCCGGCGTTTACCCCCCGCACCCGGGCGAATTCCTCGTCGAAGGCGGTGGCCTCGATTTGGGGGTAAAAGCGCCAGGCGAGGAAGGCGACCGCGACGTCGAGGACGGCGAGGAGGGCCAGGTCGCTTCCGGAGATCAGGAGGATATTCCCGAAAAGATAGCTCGTGGGGTCCACGTAGCCCGGGGTTTTCGCCATGAAAAGCACGCCCAGGCTCATGCCCGTGGCCCAGATCGCGTTGATGACCGTATCGACCCGCTGCTTCGCCCGCAGGGATACCGTGCCGATGACGGCGGCGGCGACGAGGGCGAAGGCGATCGCCCCCGCGATGGGGGGGATTCCCCTCGCGAGGCCCGTGCCGGAAAGGAAGAGGGCGAGGCCGATTCCCCCGAGGACCGCGTGGGATATGGCCCCCGCGAGTCCGGATATGCGGCGCACGGTGACCACCGAGCCGACCACGCCGAAGGGAATGGCCGAGAGCAGGGCCGCGGCGGCGGCGTTCCGAAGGAAGGCGAGGGAAGGGTCGGTCAGGAAGGAAAGGATTCCGTTCATCGGTTCGCCTCCGATTCGGCGGTCTCGCCCGTTCCGCGGCGGGCGGAGCAATCGACGCAGGGGTCGGGAACGTCGGATTCGTGGATGACCCTGGCGGCGCTCCCCCCGAAGCGGCCCCGGGGGGCGACCGCCGGCACGGTGAGGTGCCGCGACAGGGGGTGGTCTCCCACCTCGTCGCAGGTCGTTCCCCGCTCGCCGATGCAAAGCACCACGTCGGTCAGGGAGGACACGAAGTCCGAGTCGTGGGTGACGATGAGCACCGTGGTATTGCCCTTGAGGGCGCCGAGGGTCTCGAAGAGGCGGGCCTCGCTTTCCGCGTCCATGTTCGCCGTGGGCTCGTCCAGGATCAGGAGCTCCGGCTCCGAGGCGAGGGCCCGGGCCACGAGTACCCGGCGCCGCTGGCCCCCGGAAAGGGCGGAATAGGACCGGTCCGCGAGTTCGAGAATGTCCGCCCGTTCCATGGCGCGGGCGACCGCGTTCCCTTCCCCGGCGTCGCGCCGGCGGGAAGCCGGCTTGAGCCGGCCCATGCGAACGACCTCGCGCACCGTGATCGGGAAGGAGGGGTCGAAATCCGCATGCTGGGGGACGTAGCCGATGCGGCTTCTCCCTTCCCCGGCGGCGGAACCGAAGAGGCGGACCTCACCGGAAGCGGGCTTCAGGAGCCCGAGCACGAGCTTCAGGGCCGTCGTCTTGCCGGCGCCGTTTGGGCCCACCAGGGCGACGAACTCGCCCCGGTGCACGTGGAAGGAAACGTTCTCGAAAACCCGGATCGATTCGTAGAAAAAGGACACCGAGTCGAATTCCAGGATAACCGGCCTTTCGTCGCTCATCGCGCCGCCTCCTTGAGCCTTTCGCCCATGCCGACCACGTTGGAGAGCCAATCCGCCGCGAGGGGGTCGAGGGGCACCACCCGGGCGCCGACCGCGTCGGCTATCGCCCTGGCGGCGGCCCCGGGGAATTGGGCCTGCACGAAGACCGCCGCGGGCTTGTCTGCCCGCGCCTCGGCGATAAGCTCCGCGAGGTGTCTCGCGGTCGGTTCCTTGCCGCCGGTTTCGACCGCTTCCTGGGCGATGCCGAACTCGTCCAGGAAGTACCCGAAGGACGGATGGTACACGAAGACCTTCGTGCCCCGAAGGGGGGCCAATTCGCGGTCGAGGGCGTCGAAGGCGGCGTCGATCTCCGCGACGGTCGCCGCGAGGTTCGCGCGGAAGGTTTCGGCATGGGCGGGATCGATCTCCGCCAGGGTTTCGCTTACGTGGGAGGCGAGGATTTTCGCCGGCTCGCGCCCGAGCCAGGTATGGCGGTCGACCTCGGGCGACTCGCGGGCCTCGGCGTGATCGGAATCCCCCTCATGGGAGCCGTCCGCCTCGCCGTCGCGGCCGTGGGCCTCGAGGGTGCGGAAGGCGACCCCCTCGGTGCCGTCCACTATCCTCAGCGCGGGGTTCTGGCCCCTCACCTTCGGGACGAGGGCCAGCTCGAAATCCGTACCAGAGAGGATCCAGGCGTCGGCCCGGTTGAAGGTCTCCATTTGCCGGGGGCTCGGCTCCCAGGAATGGGGATCCTGGCCCGCGCCGACGAGGGTCACGGTTGCGGCGAGGTCTCCCGCGATCCGCTTCACGAACCATTCCTGGGGAAGGATGCTCACGGCGACGAGGGGTTTGTCCTTTTTCGGCGCGGGAGCCGCGCAGGACGCGACGGTCAGGGCCAAGCCCATGAGCGGGATAAGGCCGACGGCGAGAATGGCCGGTCGGGCGCCCCGGAGGGCGCGAACACGCGACGGGCTCGATGCGTTGAAATTGTCCATGGATTGAAGATATCGCGAATCGATCGTAAATGCAATCGACTCGCAAAAAATATCTTCCGTTACCGCTTCGCCAACATCCCGCTGCCCGGGTCCACCTCGAAGATGGAGATGGTGTCCCGGAGGATCGTGGCCTGCTCGTTCAGTCCCTGGGCCGAGGCGGAAAGCTCTTCCGAGGCCGCGGCGTTCCGCTGAACCACGCCGTCCAGCTGCACGATCGCGGAGCCTATCTGGTCCGCGCCGATCTGCTGTTCCTTGGTCGCCGCGCTTATTTCTGCGACGAGCTCGGCGGTCCGTCGGATGTCGGGCACCAGGTTCTCGAGCACGGTCCCCGCGCGGGCCGCCATTTCGGTGGTGGACGCCGAAAGCTCCCGGATTTCAGCCGCCGACGAGCCGCTCCGTTCGGCGAGTTTCCTGATCTCGCCGGCGACCACCGAGAAGCCCTTGCCGGCTTCCCCGGCCCTGGCGGCCTCGATCGCGGCGTTCAGGGCGAGCAGGTTGGTTTGCTGGGCGATTTCCTCGATTACGGCGATGCGCTCCGCGATCTTTTTCACCGCCTCGATCGCCTCCTCGACGGCCTTGTACCCGTCGCCCGCGTCGCTCGCGGCCTTTCGGGCGATCTGCTCGGTCTGCACCGCGTTGTCCGCGTTTTGGTGGATCGTGGTCGTCATTTCCTCGACGGAGGCGGAAACCTGCTCGGCCGAGGCGGCCTGCTCCGAGGCGCCGTCGGCGACGCTCGTGGAGGTGTCCGACAGTTGCTGGGCCCCGTTGCCGAGCCGGTCGCTCGCCTCGCGGATTTCCGTGATCATTCCCCCGATCTGGTTCCTCATGGAATCCAGGGAGCGGAGGAGCTGACCGGTCTCGTCCTTAAGCGCAAGGAGCTTCGGGTCGACCCGGGCGGTAAAGCGCCCGTGGGCGAATTCCTCGGTATGGTCTTTTGCCGCGATCACGGGCTTCGCGATTTGCCTGCCCAGGAGAACGGTGATGAAGGTCGCGAGGGCGGTAATGGCCCCGGCCAGGGCGAAGGTTATGAGCAGGGCGACGTTGCGCGCCAGTATCGCGGCGTTTTGCTTTTCCCTCACGATCACGTCGATATCGTCGGTGTAGGCCCCGGTGCCGATAACCCAGTTCCAGGGTTTCGAGAGCTTGCTGTAGCTGCGCTTGGGGAGGGGTACGTCGGTTCCCGCCTTGGGAAACCAATAGTCCGTATAGCCGCCGCCCGCCATGCCGGCCTCGATTATCCCCTGTACCATGTGGTAGCCGTTCGCGTCGGAAGCCCCCATGCGGTTCGTTCCTTCGGTGGCGTTCCCCAGGAGCACGACGTTGTCCCCCGCCGGGGTGTCGGCCCAAAAATAGCCGTCCTTGCCGTACCGGGTGTCCCGGAGGAGGCCCCGGGCGACTTCCCTCGCGACGGAATCGGACAGGACGCCGTCGGCCCGGAACTTTTCGACCCGGTCGAGCATGGAGATCTCCGTATCGATCTCCCACTGTATCGTGCGATCGAAACTCTCGCGTAGGGTCGCGTCGAGAAGCCTCGACTGGGTCGCGACCATCTTGTCGTAAGAGACCCAAAAAATGCCGATGAGCGAGAGGGCGACAACCACGGCGAAACTGACCGAGAGCGCCATGACCTTGCCGGTAATGCTTTTCATAAAAACTCCGAGGCCGAGAATTCGGCTTTGATAAATGTAATCGCCGCTATGCTTATTTGC
>QKCE01000046.1 GCA_003245785.1 Spirochaetales bacterium
ACGGTCGTCTTTCCGCCGAACAGGAGATCCAATGCCCCGGTGTTTTCGAGCACCGTGGAGATGGTATTCCGCTTCAGGAAGAAAAGCACTATGACGAGGAGGATGAACGCGATCCAGAACAGGCATCCGAGCGAGGCGGACTTTTTTTTCCTATCGGCCATTGGGCAATGATACGCCGAATCGACGCGGTATGCAAGGCGCATTTTTTGGGTTATAGTCTAGGCGTGAGAAAACTGGAAGGGCTGTCGGCGTCGCCCGGGATCGTGGTCGGTCCCGTCTTTCGCTACGCCGACGAAGCGGCCGCATCGATACCCCGATACGAAATATCCCCGCGCGACGCGGACCTTCACTGGGGCCGCTTCGACGCCGCGCTCGAGAAGTCCCGGCGCGAGATCGGCCTGCTCATCGACGGGCGGAACAAGGAACAGAGCGACATACTGGAAGCCCAGCTTCTCATGCTTACCGATCCCGAATTCATCCCCCAGGTGCGGGAAGAACTCTACCGCGCCCTCGTCAACATAGAGTCGGTGCTGCAGTTGAAGGTCGAATCCGCCGCCGCGATGCTTCGCGCCACCGGCGACACCTACCTTTCCGAGCGCGCCGTGGATATCGAGGATGCCTTCGGGCGCGTCATGGTAAATCTCCTCCAGGCCGAGAACGGCGCGATGGGCAAGGTCGGAGCGCGCTTCGTCCCGCCGGGCACCATACTCGTGGCGCGGAACATCCGTCCCTCCGAGGCCCTTTCCCTCCGGGACTCCGGCATAGTCGGCATCGCCCTGGAGGAGGGCGGCGCGACGAGCCACGTGGCGATCCTCGCGCGGTCCTGGAAGATCCCGGCGGTGATGGGCGTGCGCGGCCTCCTCGACCTGGTCTCCGACGGGGACGAGGTGATCCTCGACGGCGCCGACGGCGTCGTGATCGTGGAACCCGCGGGGGACGCGGTATCCCGCTACCGTTCCCGGGCGACGAGCGAGTCCCGGCTGAAGGCTTCCGAGGCCGCCGTCCGCGCCGCCCTCATCGAGGCCCCCGCGGAAACCCTCGACGGCGCGCGCATGACCCTGCGGGCGAACATCGCCGTGTCCGACGAGGCGCTCGACGCGAAGCTCGAGGGCGCCGAGGGTATCGGCCTTTTCCGCTCGGAATTCCTCTTCCTCGCGTCGGACTCCCTTCCCGACGAGGAAACCCAATACGCCGAATACCGCCGCGCGGTGGAAAGCATGGACGGGGCGCCGGTCGTCATCCGCACCCTCGACGCGGGGGCGGACAAGCTGATCGACGACCAGAAGGATTACGTGGAGAAAAACCCGCTCCTCGGCTGGCGAGCGATACGCTACTGCCTCGACCGGCGCGACGTGTTCCGGACCCAGCTTCGGGCCCTACTCCGGGCGAGCGCCCACGGCGACCTCCGCGTCATGTTCCCCATGATCGCGAACCTCGGCGAGCTGGAGGCGGCCCTCTGCGTCCTCGACGAGGCGAAAGGCGAGCTATCCAACGCGAACGTTCCCTTCAACCGGAAGCTCAAGGTCGGCATCATGATCGAGATTCCCGCCGCCGCGGTATGCGCCGACCAGCTCGCGAAGAAGGTCGATTTCATGTCCATCGGCACGAACGACCTGATCCAGTACACCATGGCGGTCGACCGCGAGAACGCGCGGGTCGCCCACCTGTACGACTGCTTCAACCCGGCGGTGCTCCGCCTCGTGCGCATGACGATCGCCGCCGGGATCGACGCCCGGGTCGACGTGTCGATGTGCGGCGAGATGGCGGGCGACCCGGTGTCGGCGTTCCTCCTCATGGGCATGGGGCTCAGGAACTTCAGCATGTCGCCGGCCCTCGTCACGCCGGTGAAGGAAATGGTGAGAAAGGTATCCCTCCGCGACGCCATAGAGGCGGCGCAATCCGCCCTGGAGCTTTCGGCTCCCAGGGAAATACGCAAACTCCTGCAGGAAAGACTTAAAACCTATGAATGATTTCGATAACGAAGAACCGGTCGGGGACCTCCCGGCCGAAGACGGGGCAGTAGCCGAGCGCGAATTCGACCCGGACAAGCCCTACCGCAACACTCCCCTCGTCGTGATCGTCGGGCGGCCAAACGTGGGAAAATCCACCCTCTTCAACCGCTTCTTGCGCAAGCGGCGGGCCATCACCGACCCGACGCCGGGCGTGACCCGCGACCCCATCGAGGAGCCCGCCTTCGTCAACGGGAAGCCCGTCCGCCTCATGGATACCGGGGGTTTCAAGCTGGAACGGGTCGCGGGCACCTGGGAAGCGGAGATGGACGAGCTCGTGGTCGAGAAGACCGTCTCGTCCCTCAAGAAAGCGGACCTCATCGTCCTCATGCTCGAGGCGGGCCCCGCCACCGCGGAGGACGAGGAGTTCATCGAGCTCCTGAGGCCTTACCGGAGCCGGCTTCTCGTCGCGGTGAACAAGACCGAGGGGGGGCGCCGGGAATCCGACGCGTGGAACTTCCTCCGGTACGGCTTCGACGAGGTGCTCTTCGTCAGCGCCGAGCACGGGGACAATATCATAGAGCTCGGCGAGGCCATAACCAAGCGCCTCGATTTCTCGAAGGTAGAGGAAGGGGAGGCGGAGACGCGAATCCGCCTCGCCATCGTGGGGAAGCCGAACACCGGGAAATCGACCCTGTCGAACCGCCTGACCGGCACCGATTCCTCCATCGTCTCGAATATCGCCGGAACGACCCGCGACGTGGTCGAGGGCGAGTTCTCCTATAAAAAGAGGAAATTCCAGGTTCTCGACACCGCGGGCATCCGCCGCAAGAGCCGGGTGCACGAGGATATCGAGTACTATTCGGTGAACCGCGCGATAAAGACCCTGAAGGACGCGGACATAGTGATCCACATGATCGACGCGCGGGAAGGGCTCGCGGAGCAGGACAAGAAGATCATCGCCCACGCGAGCGCCGAGGGGCTCGGGGTCATCTTCGTGCTCAACAAGTGGGACACGATGAACCAGGACAAAAAGACCTTCAAGGACACGTCGAAGAGCATGAAGATAATGTTCGGCCAGATGGAATACGCGCCGATCCTCGCCCTCTCGGCCCTCAAGGGAACCGGCGTCAACGAGCTGCTCGACAAGGCGCTGGAACTTTACGCCCAGCTTTCCCGGAAGATCGAGACGAGCGCCCTCAACCTGGCCCTCGCCGACTGGGTGGCCGCCGCCCCGCCGCCCCAGGGTCGCACGAACAAATTCAAGATACGCTACCTGGTGCAAACCCAGACGAACCCCGTGAAATTCCTCGCCTTCGCCACGCGCCCCGAGGCCGTGACCGGGTCCTACGTTTCGTATATCCGGAACCGGATCCGGAAGGACCTCGGCTTCGACAGCATTCCCGTGGTGGTGGAAGTGAAGGGGAGCCGCAAAAAATGGGAAGAGCGCGCGCGCTGACGGGCAAACTTGCCCGCCGGGGAACGCTTGCGCCCCGCGCGGCCCGGTAACCGCCATGGCCGAATTCTCAATCGGCGAGGTCGAGGGGCTTACCGGGCTCAAAGCCCACGTGCTCCGCTACTGGGAAGAGACCATCCCGTTCATTCGGCCCCGCAAGGACGACCGCGGCCGCCGCGTCTATACCTCCCGCGACGTCGATCTCATCCTCCGCGTAAAGCATCTCGTTCAGGAGAGGAAATATACCCTCGAGGGGGCGGGCGAGCGGCTGGTGGTGGAACTCACCGGTTCCGGCCCCGCGGACGCGGGGGAGTCGGGTCCCGGGTTCGCCGGCACCGAACCGATCGACGATGCCGCGCCCGCGGCCGACCCCGCACCTTCCGCCGATTCCCGCCTCTCAGCGGCCCGCGCGGCCATCGACGAATTGCGGGCGAATTTGCTGGAACTCTACGGGATGGTGAAGAAGCGCGACCCGGGCGACGGGGACGGTTGAAGGCCCCGGCGGTCTTGAAACAACCCCCAGTTTCAACGTACAAATTAGAGATATGGCGTGGCGTACCCGCCTGCCCAAGGAGTCAATAATGAAGAAATTTATCGTCGCGTGCCTTTCCGTGGCGCTTATCGCGGGAGTTACCTCCTGCGCGAAAAAGGCTGAAACCGCCGCCGCCCCCGCCGGACAGAGCGCCGCCGGGCTTCCCGACCTCAAGGGCCGCACCGTCGTGGCCGTGACCGAGAACGCCTATATGCCCCTCAATTTCGTGGACGCCAAGACCGGACAGGCCATGGGCTGGGAATACGACGCGGTGAACGAGATCGGGAAACGGCTCAACGCCAGGATCGAGTGGAAGCTCTGCAGCTGGGACACCATGATCCAGTCCGTCCGGGACGGCCAGTTCGACGTGGGCATGGACGGCATTACCATCAATGACGAGCGCAAGGCCCAGGTCGATTTCTCCGACCCCTACATGGTTTCCCAGCAGTTCATGCTGGTGCGCGCGGACGAAGCCCGCTTCGCCGACGAGACGGCCTTCGCCGCCGACCCGAAGCTCCTCGTGGGCGCCCAGGCGGGAACCACGAACTTCTACGTGGCGGTCTATAACGTCCTCGACGGGGACGAGCAGAACAAGCGGATCAAGCTTTTCGAGACCTTCGGCGCCACCGTGCAGGCCCTTCTCTCGGGGGACGTCGACATGGTGCTCATGGACGCCGCCTCCAGCAAGGGTTTCATCGGGGCCAACCCCGGCAAGCTCAAGACCGTGGGCGGTCCCCTGGGTACCGAGGAATTCGGCTTTATCTTCAAGACCGGTTCCGACCTCGTGGGACCCTTCAACGCGGCCATCGCGGCGATGAAGGCCGACGGCACGCTCGACGCGCTCAACACCAAGTGGTTCTTCGAGTACCAGCCGTAATTTTCCGGGAGTCAAGATGAATCAACGAGCCGCCGGCCCCGTGCGGTCGGCCCTCGATCGCGTACCCTGGTGGTTCGTCCTCCTGGCGGGGCTCGGGATAATCTCCCTGGGCACCGCCCTGGCGGACGCGTCTTACCGGGTTATTTTTTCCGCCGTCGGGAAAGGCTTGGGGGTAACCCTGACCGTCGCGGCGGCGGCCTACCTTTTCGCCGCGGCCCTCGGGCTTATCCTCGGCCTGGCGCGGGTGTCCCGCTTCAGGCCCTTCAGGGAAGCGGCGACGTTCTACATCGAGCTGGTCCGGGGCCTTCCCATGCTCGTCATCCTCTACTATCTCGCCTTCGTCGGGGCCCCGGCCCTGGCGGGAATCCTCAACGGCCTCTTGGCACCGCTCATCAAGTCCGGGGCGATCGCGGCTTTTTCGTCCCGCAACTTCGACT
>QKCE01000228.1 GCA_003245785.1 Spirochaetales bacterium
AAGGATTTGCCGGAAGGCGACGACGCCGACGGGCTCTGGCTCCTGGGCCGGGAAAGCCTGGAAACCGCGGGCTTCGCGCAATACGAGGTTTCCAACTTCGCGCGCCCGGGAAACGAAAGCCGGCACAATCTCGTCTATTGGAGGCTCGGGGACTGGCTCGGCGCTGGACCCGCGGCGAGCGGCACGATACGGAAGGGCGCCGGGGCGGTCCGGACGACCGGGCGGGGGAGCGTCGCCGACTGGCTCGCGGACCCCGTAGGGAGCGCCATGACGGAAACGCTTTCGGCCGCGGAGTGCGGGCGGGAAACCCTCCTCATGGGTATGCGACTCCTGGAGGGCCTGAGCCGCCCGGCGTTTGAACTCCGCTTCGGAAGGGATATACTGGAATTGATAGGGAAAACCTGCGCGAGATGGCGCGACCTTGGCTTGCTCGACGTAAGCGAAGACAGGATCGCCCTCGGCGTTGACGGTCTCGCGCGGCTCAACGGATTCTTGAGGGACTGCATGGAGGAGATGGGTTGAAAACGCGAAAGCGCTGGTATCGAATCGTCTCGACGCTGAACGCTCCGTCCGTAAGGATAGGCATCGCGCTATCGGCGTTTTTTTCGGCCCTCACGCTGGGAATACTGGCGGTGGAGCGGGCGAGGAACCCCTCGCTGGTATCGGTGGCGGACGCGCTGTGGTATACCCTCGTCACGATTACCACCATCGGCTACGGTGACATTACGCCCGTTACCGGCGCGGGCAGGCTTTTCGCGGTGGCGATCATGTCGAGCGGGGTCGTCGTGTTCGGCGCCGTCAGCGGTAAACTCGCGTCGGTCTTCTTCGACCGCCAGCAAAAAAGGGAGAGGGGTTTGATCAAGCTTAAGAAAAAACGGGAACACCTTATCGTGTGCGGCTGGAAACCCGACATGGACTCGCTCCTCGCGGGCATTTTGCGCGCGAATCCCGAGACGATTCCCTCGGATATCGTGCTGGTGAACGGGGCATCCCAGGAACGCATGTACCCCATCCTGTCCTCCTCGGCCCTCAGGGGCATCAATTACGTGAACGGCGACTTCATCGAGGAGGAGACCCTCGAGCGCGCGAACGTGAAGGGCGCCTCGAACGTGATGGTCCTGGCCGACTGCTCCAGGGACTATTCGGAAATGGAGATGGACTCGCGCACGGTCCTCGCGGTGATAACGATCAAGAAGATGAACCGCACGAGCTACGTGGCGGCCGAGATCCTCGACGGGAAGTTCCGCAAGCATCTGGAGAACGAGCGCTGCGACGAGATCATCCTCTCGAAGCAATACGAAAAAAAGGTGCTCATTTCCGCCTCCGGGGGCACCGGGACGAGCCACGTGCTCGAGCGCCTCTTCGGCGACTCGGAAAGCGAGGGACTCGCCATCGTGGACATCCCGGACCACGCGATAGGGAAGTCCTTCGGCGAGCTTTCGCGAATATTCGACGGGCTGGGCGAGGGCATCCTCGTGGGCCTTCTCGAGAATACCGGAAATTTTTACCTCCGGAAGCAGGAAGCCCTTTCGGAGGCGCAAAAGAATCCCGACATTTCCGGCATCGTGAGCAACCTGAAAAAGGTAAAGGAACTGAAGAGCAACAGGACCGTGCTCGCGCCCCCGAAGGATTACGCGGTGAAAAAATACTCCAAGGCCATTCTCGTATGTCCCACGGCCGACCGGGACGGGGAGAACGCATGAACGAGGCCATCATCGAGCGAATCAGGAAAATCGGGATCTTTTCGGACTTTTCCTCCGATCGGGCAAGACTCGAGCTCATCGCGTCGAAGCTGAAATCGAGGCGTCACGCCGCGGGTAGCGCGATAATCACCGAAGGCGAGGAAGGGGATACCCTGTTCGTGCTGAACGCGGGCAGCGTGCGCATACTCCGGAACACCCTCGAGGGGGATTCCTTCGCCCTCGTGAACCTCACTGCGGACGACAACGTGTATTTCGGGGAGATCGCGCTGATAGACAGCGACCGGCGCTCCGCCACGGTAACCGCCCTGACGGACTGCGAAACCCTGACCCTTTCCCGGGGCGACTACCTGAGCCTCTGCGAGGAGGACACGGTCATAGGCTACCGGCTGACCTTCCAACTCGCCCGCAAACTCGGCGCCGCGCTCAGAAAGTCGAACAGGGACATGATCACCATGTACCAGGCCCTGCTCGAGGAGATCGGCTGAAGGGGACTTACGAGAAGAAGCTCGCCAGTTTCCGGTAAATCGCGCCCACCGCTTCCTTGTCGTCGTCGCTTGTCGCTTCCGGCATCTGGTCGATCAGCGCCTCTAGGCTCGCGAGGGTCTCGTTGAGGGCCGTGTGGAAGCCCCGGGAACACTTGAACCAGAACTGCCCGTTCCCGTCGGTGAAGAGGCAGATAAAGCCCAGCTCCTTGCTTTTCTCCTTGGCGACGGTCACCCGGAACAGCCATTTCAGGTTTTGGACGAGGGCTTCGGGATTTTCCGACAGCACGAAATTTTCCCTTCTCGGCCATGCGTTCGGGGGGACGGGGTCGAGGACGAAGGTGGTCGCGACCCGGATCACGAGGTCCATTTTTTCCCCCGCCAAAAGGTCGTTGCCCCCGACGACGATCTTGCCCCGGAGTCCCGCGACCTGCTTCATGAGGGAACCGGAAAGGTCCGCAGCGCCCAGGGCCCGGGAAAAGCGTTCCCAGGGCAGATTGAGCTGCTTTTTACCCTTCACGCGGGTTACCTCGAATACCTCGTCCCCGAAGCGCACGCCTTCGGCGGGTTCCGTTCCCTTCGCGCCCTTCTTTCCCTGAGTCCTTCCTGCGTCTCCGGCCTGGGCCTTTCCCTGCCGGGCCGCCGACTCGAAGCCCGCCGCCTCGCCCTTGCGGTCCCTTCCCTTTTTCGGGGAAAGCCGCGAAAGGAGGGCGGGGTCGATGCGGGAAAGGATATTTTTGTCCAGGGGCGAGACCGACATGGCGTACATGCGGGAGGTGCGCACTATTTCCCCGGCCACGATGTACTGGGGGCTCTCGCGGTACATGCAGGAGCCGGGATGGATCTGGATGCGCTCGGTGGTGAGGCTCTTGAAGGAGTCCCTTCCGTCCCGCACGCACACGAACTGGATCATTCCCGTCGCGACCGCGGTGAGATAGTCGTCCATCGGGCCGCCGCCGATTATCGGCACGCCCATGTCGGACACGATGAGCTCGAGCTGCTCCTTGATATTCGCGATCTCCGCCATGACCCGCTCGTCGAGAAAGCTGATCTCGCAAAATTTCGACTTGTTTTTCGCCGCCTTGTACATCCGGTGAATCTTGAGAAACGACGCGAAATCTCCCGCCTCGTCCCTGAAGCCGTGGTGTGCCCGCCTCGCGTCCATTTCCTTCCCCGCGGGGAGGATGAAGGGCGACTGGGCGGAAAGGAAGGCGGCGGCGACGATCACGTCCTCCACCGAGGAGGGCCAGTTCAGTATCGCTTCCACGATGATCCTGGACTGGCGGGGCGGCAGGGGGAACTGGCACATCATCTGGCCGATTTTCGAGAGGCTGTTGTCCGGGTTGAGCGCCGCGAGGAGGTTGAGGGTTTCGACCGCGCCGACGAGCCCGCTCTTGGAGGGCGGCGATATGAAGTCAAAGTCGTCGAAGTCGGTAATGCCGAGCTCGGACATGCGGAGCACCACCTCCGAAAGGTCGGTCCGGTAAATTTCCTCGGTGGTGTAGAGCGGGCGGGACTCGAAATCCTGTCGCTCGTAAAGGCGGTAACAGGTTCCCTCGCGGGTTCGGCCCGCGCGGCCGCGCCGCTGGTTACACGAGGCCTTCGACACGGGCACCTCGTTCAGGCTCGAGGTATAGCTGAAGGGGTTGTAGAAGTTGAGCTTCGCCTGGCCCGAGTCGATGACGCTCGTAATTCCGTCGATGGTGACCGAGGTTTCGGCGATGTTCGTGGAGATGATGATTTTCTTCTTGCCGAAGGGGGGCAGGTCGAAGACCCGTTCCTGCTCTTCCTTGCCCAGTCGCCCGTAGAGGGGCAGCACGTGGAGCTTGCGGAACCAGGACTCGGCGGAAAGGCGCTGGATGCATCCCTTGATCGCCCGCTCGCCCGGGAGGAACACGAGGATGTCCCCGGCGCGGCCGTCCCCGACGATGCGCCCCGTGATGCCCGTTATCTTTTCGAGGAGGGCTTCCTCCGCGGCGAGGCTTCCGCCCGAGGGGGGTATCGCCGGCGGGTCGTAAACCACGGTGACGGGGTAGGTAATCGCGTCGATCATGACTACCGGGCAATCGTCGAAGTAGGCCGAGAAGAGCTCGGTGTTCAT
Source organism: Spirochaetales bacterium (assembly GCA_003245785.1). Lineage (GTDB taxonomy): Bacteria > Spirochaetota > Spirochaetia > Treponematales > Treponemataceae > Teretinema. The sequence goes on from QKCE01000228.1 coordinate 4,287, forward strand.
GGTCGCGGAGGACACGATGACCTTGAAGTCCGGCCGCTCGGCGAGGACCCGCTTGAGGAGACCGAGGATGAAGTCGATGTTGAGGCTCCGCTCGTGGGCCTCGTCGACCATCAGGGTCGAGTATTTGCTGAGCCAGGGATCGAGCTTCATCTCCTGAAGGAGGATCCCGTCGGTCATGATCTTGATCTTGGTGGTGGCGTCGGTCTTGTCCTCGAAACGCATCTTGTAGCCCACGGTGCCCGGCATGGGAACCTTGAGCTGCTTCGCGATGAACTCGCTGACCGAGAGCGCCGCGATTCGACGGGGCTGGGTTACGCCGATGATCCCGTTGCGGGAAAAGCCCGCCTCGTGAAGGATGATCGGGAGCTGGGTGGTCTTTCCCGAACCGGTGGGACTTTCCACGACGATAACCTGATTGCGTTCGAGCATGTCGAGAATGCGCTGTTTTTGCTGATAAACCGGTAATTCATGGGGTTGCATACCCCCAGTATACGCCTTTTAGTCCGGCAGGGGCAATAACGGGAGGTAGGCGCCCATGAGGCGCCAGCGCGCCCGGTAATAATCCTTCTGGGCCTGGGAAAGGGAGGCGAGAAAGGTTTCGCTTACGGCCCTGACGACCATGCCGGAGCGGGGATCCCGCCAGTTGGAAACCGCGACCGGGTTCACGCCGTAGCGGAAACCCCGGTCGGCTTTCGCCGCGCTAACCCGGAGAAGTACCGCGTCGCCGGTGTATTCCCGGTATGCCTCCGGGTGGGCGGGATCGGTATCCCATCGCTGGCCGGAGATGAAGTTCCCCATCGAACACATGACGAGGGTTTCCCTACCGCCGAGGGTCAGGGTTTCCCATTCCTGCATCCCGTGGGGGTGATGCGCCCATATCACGTCGACCCCGGCTTCCGCCAGGCGGGCGAACCATTCCCTCTTCGCCT
>QKCE01000217.1 GCA_003245785.1 Spirochaetales bacterium
CGCCGGGTACTTCAGGAAGGTATCGTTGGATTTCGAGGGTCGGGAGGGCTTCGTCGACGTCGCCCAGTACGTCGTGTACTCGAAGGGCTTTCCCGACGAGGCCCGCGAGCGCATAAACCGCATCATCGCGGAGGCGCTGGCGTCGGGGGAACTCGGTCGGATTACGGAAAAATACCTCAGATAGGGGGGGCTTTCGACCCGAAGCGCGCGTTCTTTTGAGCGCGGCGCGACTGGGGCTTGGCCTCGGCCGAAAAATCGAACCGGTTTTCCTTGCGAAATTCCCGAATCGGGTCGAATATGAATTCCTAAAAAGGGATTCACAATGGACGAACCATACAGGATGATTCTCGTGGACGACGAAGACGAGGAGCGGGGCCGCATTTCGTCCAAGATCTCGGAGAAAAGCGGCTTTACCGTCGTCGGAACCGCCGGGAACGGTTACGACGCCCTCGAGCTCATCGAACGCCACCAACCCCATATCGTGCTCGCTGACATCAAGATGCCCTTTATCGACGGCCTGGAGCTCGCCGCCCTGATACGCCAGGACTGGCCGACGGTCCGGGTCGCCTTCATCACCGGGTTCGACGAATTCGAGTACGCGAGAAAGGCCGTGGAACTGCGCGCCTCGGGTTACCTCATGAAGCCGGTTACCCAGGACGATATTTCGTCGTTCCTCGACCGGCTTCGCGCGGAGTTGGACGAGGAATTCCGCGTCAGGTACGACCTCGATATCCTGAAGACCCGCTACGAGCGGAGCCTGCCCCTCATGCTCGACGACAGCCTGGTCTCGCTCCTTACCGGGAGCAGGCCCCTGGCCGAGACGGAGCTCGAGGAACTGGACCGAGCGGGGCTTTCCTTCGACGGCGTTCCCTACGCCCTCGCGATCCTGGAGCCCGGTCTCGCCGGGCCGGAACCGTCGCCCGGGGCCGCCGGCGGGGTTCTCCTTCCCGCGGACGGGGGCCCGGTGTCCCGAACGTCGGGAGACGCCGCCGGCCGTCTCGACCCACTTGCGGCCGCGCGCCTCCGGATGACCCTCCGATCCCTCGCGGACGACATACTTTCCCGCCACGGGTTCTCCCGGCATTCCGCGGCGTTCAACGAGACCGTCGTTTTCGCCGTTCGCGACCCCGGCGCCAATTTCATGAAAAAGCTCGATAACGCCCTCTACGAGATCCTGAGGACCGCGGAACGGTATCTCGGCGCCTCGGTGTACGTCGGGGCGAGCGAGCCCTTCGACCCCCGCGACGGGCTGCGCTCGCCGTGGCGCTCGGCCGATCGCGCCCTCGCCGTCGCCCGGCGGAACGAGGGGAGCGGAATCGCCTACGCCCCCGGGCCCGGCGGTTCCCGGCCCGCGTTCCCCCCGGTCCCCGAGGCGGAAATTCGCGCCCTCGAATCGGCGGCCCGTTCGGGAACGGACGAAGATTACGCCGCCGCTTCCGACTCCCTGCGGTTTTCCGTCCGCACCGCCTTCCCGAAGGACGGCGCAGCGGACCTGCGCCCCGCGGCGATAGCCCTCTTCGCCGCGGCTGCCCGCCTCGCCGACGGGGTCGGGCTCGATCCCGGCGCGTTTCTCGGCGAGGAAGCCTTCGAGCGCACCCGGGCGCCGGGAAGTCCCGAGTCGCTGTGCGACTGGGCCCTGTCCCTCTTTTCCGCGATCCGGTCGGCCGCGTCCAGGAACCGCCAATCCGGGGCCGAGCGGATAGTGGACCGGTTTCGCGCCCTCGTGGCCGAGCGTTACGCGGACCCCCTTTTCTCCCTCGACTCGGCCTGCGACGCGCTCGCGGTGAGCGCCTCGTACATCAGCCTCCTCCTGAAAAGGCACCTCGGCACGACCTTCACGGCCTATCTCACCGCCGCCCGCATGGAAAGGGCGAAGGACCTGCTGAGGCATTCCGATTCCCTGGTCCTGGAAATCGCGGAACGGTGCGGATACCGGGACGTGTACTATTTCAGCCACATCTTCAAGAAATACGCAGGGGAAGCCCCGAAGAAGTACCGTGAAACGGTTTCTACGTAGCCTGTCCATCGGCCAAAGCGTCCTGCTGTCGATCATCGCCCTCGTCGGCTCGGGGATCCTGCTCGTCAGCTTCGTCCAATACCTGCTGTACATGACCGGTACCGACGCGATTATCGACCGCCAGTCCCGGGAGATCAACAAGCAAATCGTGCTGAATTACGAGGCCTACGTGAGCTCGGTCATCGAGACGATGAACAACTTCGACGCCCTGACCCGCGAGCTGGACGTCGACGCCTCGGCGGAGGCGGTACGGTCCGTGTGGCGCCTCGCGATGGACTCGAAGCGGGATATCGTATCCGTCTCGCTCTATTCGTCCGACGCGGGCCTGGTCCTTTCCACGTCTCCTTCCGCCGCCGAGGGCGCCCTCGCGCCTTCCCGTTCCGGCTTCGGCGCGGCCACGGACGTCCGGGACATCTTCGTGTTCGATACCCTCTCCCGGCCCGAATCCGCCTCCGTGACCGGCCCCGCCGTGGCGGTCCTCAAGGCGGTCGAATACGGCAGGGGAGGGGAGCGGTTCCGCGGGGTGCTTTCCGTCGCGCTGAACCTGCGCACCCTCACGGATCTCGCGGACAAGACCGATCTCGGGAAGGAAGGGTATATCCTGATCCTGGACGAGGCCGGCGCCTTGGTGTTCACGACCCTGGGCCCGGCCTCGGCACGCGCGAGGGGCGCGGTGGGGCTCGCCGACCGCATCCATTTCGGCGGCCTGCGCGACCGGTCCGGGAGCCTGGTGACCTACGTGAACGTGAATACGGTCTCCCAAACCCGCTGGCGCATCGTGACGGGATACGACATAAGCGACGTTTCCTCCATCCGGGTACGCACGGTCCTGGTCACCCTCGCGGTGGTCACCCTGGTCCTCCTCGCGGCGGCGTTCGCGGCGAGCCTCGTTTCCCTGCGCATTTCCCGCCCCCTCGCCCGGCTCGAGCACGAGATGGGCGAGGTCGAGAACGGCCGTTTCGATATCCGCGTGGAAGAGCGCGGCCAGCGGGAGATCGCGGCCCTCGCCCACGCGTTCAACCGGATGATCGAGGAAATACGCACGCTCATGGGACGGGTGGTCGCCGAGCAGCGGGAAAAGCGCAAGACCGAGCTTCGGGCCCTGCAGAACCAGATCAACCCGCACTTCCTCTACAACACCCTCGACTCCATCGTCTGGCTGGCCGAGAACGACCGCACCCGCGACGTCATCACCACCGTGGTCGCCCTCGCGCGCTTTTTCCGCATCGGCATTTCCCGGGGCGACCAGTTCATCCCCGTCGCCGACGAGCTCGAGCATATCCGCAATTACCTGACGATCCAGAAAATACGCTATATGGACCGCTTCGCGTACCGGATCGACGTGGAGGACGCGGTGCTGGGCCGTAAGGTCATGAAGCTGATCCTCCAACCCATCGTGGAAAACGCGATCAACCACGGCATCGGCGACGAGACGGCGGGCATCACGATACGGGGTTACGCCGACCCGGACCTGGGGCGCACGGTCTTCGAGGTCCGGAATACCGGGTACGGCCTGACCCGGGAGCGCATCGGCGAGATCATGGAATCCCTCTCCTCGTCGGACCGCAGGACAGGCGTCGGGCTGCGCAATACCTGGCAGAGGCTCAAGGTGTACTACGGCGAGGGGGCGGGAATCGAGATCGAGAGCGTCCCCGACGAAAGCACGACGGTGCGGGTTTGGATACCCGAGGAAGGGACCGACGAAAGGAGCGAATCATGAACAAAGGCGCGAAGGCGGCGCTCTGCGCCCTCGCCGCGGCGGCCATCGCGGTCCCGTGGCTGGCTTCCTGCAGCCGCCGCGAATACCGGGCGGCCCTTTTCCTCTATACCGACACGGATCCCTTCATCAACGCCTACGCGGACGAGCTCGTTTCCCTCGCCGGGGAGGGACTTTCGCTGGAGCGGTACAGCGCCCGCAATTCCCAGACCATCCAGAACGAGCAGATCGAGCGGGCCCTCGAGCGGCATCCCGACGTCGTCATCGTCAATCCGGTGGACCGCCTCGGCATGTACCCGATCATAACGCGGCTGAGGGAAGAAAACGTCCCTGCCATTTTCTTCAACCGCGAGCCCCTTCGGCGCGACCTGGAGCTTTTCGACCGGACCTGGTACGTCGGGGCGAAACCCGAGCAGTCGGGCCAGCTCCAGGCGGCCCTGATCGCGCAGCTTTTCGAGTCGCCCGCGGGCCTCGGTACCCTCGACCGCAACGGCGACGGAAAGATCCAGGCGGTCGTGCTCAAGGGCGAACAGGCGCACCAGGACGCGGAAATAAGGACCGACCAGGTCCTTCGCACCCTGGGGGCCCTCGGCCTCAGGCTCGACATCCTCACCCTGGAGACCGCGAACTGGAACGAGGAACAGGGCTACCGCAAGATGGTCGGCATCGTGGAGGATTACCTCCCCCGCGTCGAGTTGGTAATCTCGAACAACGACGCCATGGCCCTCGGCGCCATCAGGAGCCTTCGCGAGGCGGGGAAATTCGTCGACGATTCGGGTGACGGGAGGATCGGGAAGGATGACGCGAGCTGGATTCCCGTCGTGGGCATCGACGGGCTCAAGGACGCCCGGGACATGATCGAGCGGGGCTATCTCGCCGGCACGGTCTACAACGATTACCCCGCCCAGGCCAGCGCCGTGATCTCCATCGCGCGGTCTGTTCTCGGGTTGCCGGCGCGCGCCAAGGCGGGAATCGGCGCCGGCGACCCGGCCGTCGCCCCCACGGCCTCCAAGTATTACTGGGTCGATTACGCCACGGTCCGGCCCGAATAGCGAATATCGCAACAACTGTGTGGAATAGTCCATGTCGCCCTTCGGGAAAACGGGGACACAATGTACCAACGATACCGGGGAAGGCGCCGGACTCGAGCGGCGCCGCCTTCGGCCAATAATTCCGAAAAGGAGCGTTGCTATGAAAAAGGTTCTTTCGTTATTCGTCGCCCTGACCGCGCTTACCGCGTTCTCCGCCTTCGCGGGGGGCTCGAAGGATTCCGGCCAGATCACCATCGGCGCGAACATCTATAACTTCGCCGACAACTTCATGAACGGAGTCATGAAACCCGAACTCCAGCGCTATGCCGCCGAGAAGGGCGTCAAGATCGAGATCGTCGATTCCGAGGGCCAGCAGGCGAAACTCAACGACCAGGTCGACGTGTTCATTTCCAAGAAGGTTTCCGTCCTCGCCATCAACCT
>QKCE01000313.1 GCA_003245785.1 Spirochaetales bacterium
GACGACGCTGTCGAGATGGGGGAAAAAGGCGGGGGTAACGGTTATCCGCTTGAATATTCCCGCCTTGTAGCCTTCCGCGTACCGGTTCCCGTCGGGGGACAGGCGGCTCACCGGGCTTTCCGGCAATATGCCCGCGGTGTGCCCGTCCGGCCCGATCCCGAAGGCGCCGGCGACGAAGAGGTTTCCCTTCCGGTGCCTCGCGACCGCCTCCTCCAGGAAGGCGTTGAAACGTTCGGTTTCCTGGGCGAATGCCTTGCTCGTTTCCTCCGTCCCGTGCAGTACCCGTACGGCGGTCATGGAGGAGGTATCGAGCCCCCCGTCGACGAGTTTCTGCCAGTTCGATTCGGGGTGGCCTTCCGCCCCGAACCGCTCGTCCACCAGGGTCAGGGTGAACAGCCAGCGGAGAAGCGAGCTTTTCGTCCCGGCTTCCGCGTGGATGGTATTGCAAATTTCGACCGCCATGCCGACGGTGGAGCCCCCCGAGGCGAGAAAAAGCACGGGAACGTTCCGGTTGAGCCGTTCCGTTATTTCCCGCACCATCAGGCCGATCAACGCTTCTTTCGTGCCCGTTTTTATATCGATCATGACTTCAGTATAGGGCTCCCGAACCGGGAATGCATCGATTTACGGCAAAATAGGTTGTGTCCGCGGGCTTTCCTGCATTATTATGAAAGTATGCCTATCGGATTTCGTCGGGCCCATCAAAGCGGGGTAAATTGACCGTATGGATATAGACCGTATTCGCGAGCAAATACAGCTTTGCAGCGATCAAACCGAGCTGATCTTCACCGAACTCGGCGCCAGTTTCCCCTCGATGCTCGCGCTGAACCGCAACGCCGGCGGTTCTTCCATCCAGGCGATCCAGGCGGCGATGAAGGACCTCGTTACCGGGTTCGCCGGAACCACGGACGACGAAAAAAGCTTTTTCCGCGAGTACAACGTCAAGAGCAACGACATTTTCGCCCGGCTCAACGAACGCATGGAAATGCTCGACGCCCTCAACCAGCGGGTTTCGGACATCCGCAAGGATTCGGAGGAGCTCGAGATCATCTCGCTCAACGCGATGGTCATCTCCATCAAGTCCGGCGAGAAGGGAAGGGCGTTTTCCACCATCACCGAGAACCTCAAGCGGCTTTCCGCCAGGATGATCACCCTTTCCAACGACCTTATCCAGAACGAAAACCAGATGCTCGAGAAAAACGCCGTGCTCAAGAAATCCTACGCGGACATGATCGCCTCGCAAAACGAATTCCTGCGGGAAGAGCGGGAAGAACACACCGACGGCATCGACCGTCTCATCTCCGCCGCCTCGGATTACCTGACGGTCATGGACGAAAAGGCCGGGAAGATATCCTCCCCGATCAGGAACGCCATGGGGGGCGTGCAACTGCAGGACATCATCCGGCAGTCGATCGACCAGGTGCATCTCGCCCTCGCGGAGGTGCAGGGCATCCGGGAGGACGAGACTACCGAGGAGAAGCTGGACCAGCTTACCCTCGACCTGGACCTCCTCGAGGTTTCCTCCCGCATTATCCGGGACGTGGAACGCAACCTGGACAACTCGCTGAAAATATTCGCGGATAATTGGGACTTGGTGCACGGCATCCTCGACTCGATGGACGAGATGCGCCGGCAGTTCATCGCCGATTTCCTCGACGGTTCCGACCCCTCGAGCTCGATCCCCATGGCCATGAAGGCCCTCTCGGCGGGGTTCAGCGACTATATCGGGAGGTTGAACCTCTATCAGCGGGGACAGAAGGCGATGGTTCGGGACAGCGCGCTCATCGTAGGGGGAGTGAAGCATCTCCGCTCGCTTTTCGACACGATAAAGCCGATCATCTCCCGCCTCCAGCACGTGCGGATAACCCAGCAGATCGAGGTGGCGAAAAATCCCGCGATCTCCGCGGTGAAGGATACCGTTGAGTACATGAGCGAATTGATCATGAAGGCGGACGGCCGCGTGCAGGAAACGCGCAAGGAACTGGAGGAATTCATCGGGACCATCGAGGAATTGACCGGGGCCTTCACCCTTTCGTCCGAGGAAGCCCAGCGCCAGCTCGAGTGGATAAAGCAGGAGAAGATCCAGTTCTTCGCGAAGATGAACCAGCATCAGGAAACCCTGACCGGCCTCATGTACGGCCTGAAGATTTATCCGGATTCCTTCAAGGATACCTGCCGCAAGATCGACGACGTGCTGGATTCGCTGAAGCGTACCCTCGCGACCATATCCGACGTGGGGAAGCATTTCGACGAAACCATCGAGTTCTATCGGAGTTCCCGTTCGAGGCTGCTGGCGGAAATAGGGGAAACCGAGTGGGTCATCCACAACGACCACCTGCGCCTCCTGGCGGAGCGCTTCACCATCACCACGCACAAGGAAGCCGCCGGGCAAATCGGCGGCTTCGAGGTCGAGTCTAGCTCGCTGGAGGAAATCGAATCCGGCGACGTTACCCTATTTTTTTAGGTACGCCTCGCCCTCTTCCTTCGAAAGCGGCCTCACGATATTCACCCCGTACTCGCTCGTCTCGATCACGCGCAACGAACCGTCTGGCTTCGCCTCGTTCAGCAATTGCACGATGGGATAGCGCGGGTTTTCCGGGTTCACGTCGGTTACCAGGCCGATCTTGTCGTTCGAGAGAAGGACGTAGAGGCCGATGGGATACAGCGACAGGGAAAACAGCAGGGCGCGGATGACCGTCTCGTCGTATTGCCGGCCCTGGTTTTTCATGATGTCGATGATGCCGGAGTAAGCGTCGCGGGCTTCCTTGTAGGGCCTGGGGGCGGTGACCGCCTCGTAGGAGCAGGCGACCGCGATTATCTTCGCGTAGAGGGAAATCTTTTCCTTGCCGAGTTTGCGGGGATATCCCTCGCCGTTTTCGCGTTCGTGGTGTTCCAGCACGCCCAGGCAGATATTCAGCGGGAAGGAAAATTCCCGGAGTATGTTGTACGAGATGACGGGGTGGGTGAGGATCGCGTTCTTTTCCGGCTGGCTGAGCGCCTTGTTCCCCATGTAAAGCTGAGGGGGAAGCCTGATCATGCCGATTTCGTGGAGGATCGCGCCGACGCCGAGCTCGATGAGCTTGTGGATCGGGAACTTCATCTGTATGGCGATCACGATGGCGTAAACGGTCGACCGCATGGCGTGCACCACGAGGTAATTCTTGTCGCGGTTCTCCTGGGACGGCTGGATCCTCAGCACGAAGCGTTTGTTCGATTTTATGAAATCGCAGAGTTCCTTGACCTTGTCCGATATGACCTGGAGCTGAAGCTCCTTGCGCGTGGCGTAACGGGTATATAGCTCGGCGATGAAGTCCTGGTATTCCTGGTAGGATTTCTCGACCAGCGCGAACCGCGCCTCGTCGCTAAGGGGCTGGTTGGGGTCCAGGGCCTCGCCTTGGGATTCTTCCTTTTCCTGTTTTGCCGCCCGCTGCGGGGCTTCCTCGGCGGCGGCCTCTCGTTTCGGCTCGCCCGGGGAACCGCCAGCCTTCATGAACGGCTGTTCGGAGGTTTCTCCTTCGGAGTATATCTTGAGAAAATCCCATTCGCGGAGGGCCCGGCTGAGTTGCGAGGTATAGGGTACGCCGGGGGTGACCAGGAGGAATTTTTTGTCGAGAAAAGCATCGTCGGTAAAGAAATACCCGTCAGGTATTTCCATCACGTTAAACGTATTCACCTAATCCATCCTGTAGTACAATATTAACACCCCAAGGAGCCGTTTCATGAAATTCAAGGCACTCTTTCTCTTATTCAATATCGTCTTTCTGGTCATTTTCCTTACGGTTTTTTTCATGCCCATGTCCCTGCTCGGCGCCGACGCGTTCCGGAGCTTTTGGGCCGGTCACTGGGGGCTCGGGGCCCTTTTCATAGCGATCGTCATCGCGGTTAACGCCGTTTTCGCGAAGTGGTGGCGACTCCTGGACCTTTTGGAAGCCCAGGACTGGGCAGGACTTTCAAACTATCTTGAAAAAAAAGTATACAACCGGGAACGGGTTACCGCAAGCACGATTCGCCTTTTCATCGAATCGACGTTCCTGATAGGCGATTTCGAGGGGATACTGAAACTTTCGGACCGGTTGGGAGCGGTTGACCCCGCAAACCAGGCGCGGTTCGCCCACGTGCTCGCGGCGGCCCTCGTGGTGGGGGGGAAATACGCGGATGCCCGGGAAGTATGCCTCGCCGTTTCCGATAACCCGAGGGCCGACGGGGACTGGACGCGGTTTTTCGCGGCCTTTACCGGATCCCTTCTGGGAAGCGACTTTCCGGTTCGCGAACTTGCCGGAATCGCGGACTCGGCCCGTGACCCGGTCGTGACCGCCCTGTCGGGCTACCTGCTTTCGAAGCCGGGACGGGACGTATCGGCTTCGGAGCAGGCGCGCGCCAGGATCATCGAAAAATACGGACGGAAGAAGTGGGACGCCCTCCTGCGCGACGCGGGGACGGGCGTTCACTTGATAGTGCTTTCCTCGCTGACGGGCGAAGCCACCGAATGGCTGTACGGTCCCGGCGAGGCCGGGAAGGCGGTGAAAGCGGCGGTCAGGGCATAAAAAAAGAGCCGTCCCCTGGGACGGCTCCGACCGTTAGCAGTAAAACGGCGACTGGACGTCACTCTCGTTCGCCGTTTCAACCTGTATCCAACATTCTTATTATCGGAGTCTCGGGGGAATACTTTAGCCGTTTGAGCCTATTCGGGCCAAAAAACGCGCAAATGGTCGAGATTTTTTCGCGCGGCTCCCTCGAGGGCGGCGTAAACCGCGACGGAACGGGCGTAGGGATCGCCGTCGGCCGCGGTTTCCGCCTCGGCTTCCGAGTCGAAAACCATCGCGGCGATTTCCTTCGCCGGGTGATCGAGGATCAGGCGGTCGATCCGGTCGAGTTCGGCGGCGTCCCTGGCGCCGCAGGCCCCGATCGCCCGGGTCGCGAGGGATTCGATGTCCGAGAGCGCCGCCGCGAGCTGGTCGAGGGCTTCCCGGAAGCGCGTCCCGTCGCCCCGGGCGGGCAGGGCGAGGGCCGAGTCGATACGCGCGCGGATTTTATCCCGGAGCGGCATCCGCTCCAGCACGCGCTCCGCGGATTCAGGGCCTATCCCCGGGATCGACATTCCGCCATGGGTAAGCATTTTGGTTTTTTGGGCGGGGTTCGCGGCGATGCGGCTTTCGAACCACCACGCGTAAAGGCTGAGCCGTTTATCGGTCAGTACCGTGGTTCCGCGGTAATCCGGGACGGGATAGGGACCCGCGCCGTAGAGCGCCCTGAAGCCGGCCGTTTCCGCCGGCATCAGGCGGCCTGCCTGGACGTGGGCCCGTTCCTCGAATACGCTGCCCTTGAAATGGGTTTGCCGGCGGGGAAAGGCGAGGTCGAGGCCCGCCGCGAAGATTTCGGCGCAACCGAGATGGCGCGCGAAGTCCCAGGCGGTGGTCGCGACGGATCCGCCGGCCCCGAGTTCCCCTTTCCGGCCGATACGGGTCTCGAGAAATTTGCCCAGCGGAAAGAGCGAGGAACATAAAAAGGTCTCCCGGGTCGGATAGCGGAAAACCGCGGGCCACGCCGCGGATTCGGTTATGAGCACGCTCCCCCGGGCTTCCGTCCCGTCGAGGTGCCTCCAGTTCCAGTATTGCGGGTCCACGAGTATCACGAAATCCGGCTCCACCCCGGCGGCGAGGCAGGCCCGAAGGGCCGTGTCCACGGCGATCACCACGCAGCGTTCCGCGAGGGCCGGAAGGTCGGGCAATATCTCGTCTAGGCTGGGACCCGCGGCGAGGAGCAGCGCCGGAACGTCGGGAAACAGGCCGGCGAAGCGGGTAATCCCGTCCCGGTCCCGAATTTCCCCGAGGTTCCTGCACATGTTCCCGAGCCAGAGGCCGCCGAAGCGCCGGAGGGTGTTGCGGTTTATCTCGTTCTTCCGTTCCGCCCGGGCCGCGAGTTCGCGAAACTCGGCCATCCAGCCTTTTTCCGCCGGGAGGATCGCCGCCGGTAGGTGGCGGGGCAGGGGAATCGGGCCGAGCCGCTCCAGTACGGCGAGGGATTCCGCGGGGGAAAGCCCGACGACGAGGGCGAGGCCGGGGTGGGAAAGCAAGCCGTCCAGGGGACGCGAGGCGAGGGTCAGGGCGAAGACGTACACGTCCGGTTCCACGATGGCCACCGGCGCGTCCGGGTTCCCCCGGGCGTAGGCCTCGGCGACGTAGGAAAGCCCCCCGCACAGGAAGGCCATTCCCTCGCCGGAAGCGAACGCGGGATCCGCCGCCAGGCGTTCCGCGTCCCGGACCGGGTCCCGCCGGGAGTGGGCGTAGGCGCCTCCCTCCCGGAGGGTGGGGAAACCCGAGGGCGTCGCCTCGAGGCCGAGCCCTTCGGGGGCGCGCTCCAAAAGCGCCTGGAGGCCTCCCGGTGCCGAAAGCCCCAAGAGGTCCGCGAGGGCCGGGAAGCGGCCCGCAAGCAGCGCCGCGTTGTCCCCCGGGACGCTATTCGAGTTCGAGTTCAATCGACATTCCTTTTTCGACGGGGGTTCCCGGCTCGGGACTTTGCCGGACCACGTAGCCGTCGCCGGTTATGAGCACCTTGATGTCGGCGCGTTCGACGAGGGGCGCGAGCATTCGCTTCGGCACCCCGGTAAGGTCCGGCATGACCGCGCCGAGCCTGACCGGTTCGTTCTTCGGGATCGGAATGAGGCCCGAATGGCGCACCGACACCGCGGAACCCCGCCCCAGGCCGAGCTGGTCGATAATCGCGTCGGTCGCCTCGGCGACCACGGGAGCGGCGATGCGGCCGCCCCAGGTCTCGCCGACGGGCTTCACGATGACGGTATACAGGATGATTCGGGGGTCGTCGGCGGGGAAGATGCCCAGGCAGCTCGACACGAAATCCGTGTCGCTGTAACCCCTGGCCGCGCTCCCCGCCATTTGGGCGGTGCCTGTTTTCACCGCGATCCGCACGTCGCCGACGGAGGCCCGCGTGCCCGTGCCGCTTTCCGCGGTGGATTCCATGTAGCTCAGCATGAGTTCCGCCGTTTGGGGGGACACAGGGGTCCCCGCCGCCTCCGGCAAATGGCTGTACACGACGTTCCCGTCGCGGTCCAGGAGTTTCGAGAGGATGGTGAGGCGCAGGCGGGTGCCCCGGTTGGCGAGCGCCGTGGCCGCCTCGACCATCTGCAGGGCCGATACGGAAATCTCCTGGCCTATCGCGATCGTCGGCTTCGAGCGGAGGGACCACTTTTCGTGGGGCGCCAGGGACCCAGCGGTTTCGCCCGGCAGCTCGATGCCCGTCTTTTCGCCGAACCCGAAGGCCCGTAGCTTCGCCTCGAAGGAGGCTTCGTCGGCCCGTTCGGACATTTGGCCGGTGCCGTCGTTGCAGGATAGCCGGATCACGTCCCGGGGACCGACCGTGCCGTGGGCGTCCAGGTCGCCGATGGAAATCTTCTCCCCCGCGGGGGTGGTGAAGGTATAGGCGCCGTCGCACACGAAGCGGTCTGCGTCCGTTACCGCCCCGAGGTCGAGGAGGGATGATATGCTGAATATCTTGAAGACGGACCCCGGCTCGTAGAGATACAGGGCCGGGCGGTCCTTCCGCTCGGACACGCTGCTTCGGGGGTAGTTCGTGAGGTCCGCCGCCGGTTCGCTCACGTAGGCGAGAATTTCGCCGGTTTTCGCGTCCACCGCGAGCATCATCATGGAATCGGCCTTCGTGCCCTCCATGGTCTTTTTCGCGATCTTTTCCAGCTCGTATTGCACCGCGCTGTCCAGGGTCAGCTCGACGCTGTAGCCCTCCCTCGTCCGCCCGTCGGCGGCGCGTCCCGCGGCGAGGGTATCCTGGAAGGAATATTCAACCCCGGTCAGGCCGTAGCCGTCGTCCCCGAGAAACCCGATGATCTGCGAGGCGAGGCTTTTTTCGGGGTAAATCCGGCTTTGGACGGGCTCGAGCCGTATGCCCCTGAGGCGGGACCCGTCGATCACCTCGTCGATCGCGGTCTTTTCACCCTCGGATATCTTTTTTTTCAGGTAGAAGAAGTCTCCGGAACCCTCGTCGAGGCGGTCGAGGATGTCCTTCTCCACCATCCCGGTCACGGGGGCGAGCAGCTTCGCGAAGAGCCTTTCGTCCTCCACGGCCGAGCGGGTGATCGCGACGTTGTATACGATGGACTGTACCGCGAGAATTTTCCCGTTCCGGTCGAGTATGGCGCCCCGCTCGGGGATGGCGGCGGTTTCGACCCTCGCCGAGGGTTTCGCCATCATGGCGGCGGCGTAACGGAATATCACGAGGCCGGCGAAGAGCGCGAGAACGACGCCGATGACGGCGAGACGCCGCGCGGGAACGAAGCCGTTCATTTCCATAGGACCTTCCCGCGCACGCTGTCGACCGAGACGAACCCGTACTCCCTCGAGTCAAGGGACTCTCCCCGGTTGTCGCCTACCGCGAGCAGCATCCCTTCCGGAACCCGGTCGGCCCGCTTGAGCCGCTGCCATTGCGCCTCGGTGAGCGGAAGGGTCTCGCCGTTCACCCGGAGGGCGTAATCCGGCGCGGTCTCGTAGCCCAGGGCGGTCCCCGCGGTCGCGAGGCACCGCTTGATCACCCACCGGTCCTTCCACGGGAATATGACGATATCCCCCGCCTCGGGAGTTCCCCATCGGAGGGCATAGGCGTTGGCGAAGGGCACGGGCACGCCCCAGGCGAGCTTGAACTCGAACACGAATGAACCCGGCGGAAAGGTAGGTTCCATGGAGGGTCCCGATACGTACATCAGGTCGAGGACGAAGAGTTTGCACGCGAGGGCGGCGAGCACTACGGTGAGGAACAGGACGGGTGTACGGCCGGTATGCTTCATTTCCATTCCATTCTAATTATCCTTCCCCGATCTGTCGATACTCTTTCTATGGATGTCATAACCGTTTTACGCCCCGAGAACGACTTCGCCGCCGACGGCCTCGCGGGAAGGCGAGTCTTTGCCGATTCGCCCCGCGAATCCGCCGCGATCCGCTATCGCTTCGCCTTTCCCGCGCCCCTCGTCGCGTTGGTCCTCATGGCCGCGTCCCTCGCCCTCGTCCCCCCCCTCCAGCAGAAACTGGGCTTCTATCGACTGGGACGCATCTCCTTCGGGCCCGACGACACCCTCGAACTCGCCTTCGATTCCGCCCTCGGCCTTTCACAGGCCGGGGCCGACCTTTCGCCCGCGGACGGGACGCTTCCCGCCGCCGACGCGGTACCCCTCGACCCCGCCGCTGCGTCGGTCCGCCCGGTAACCTGGCAGCGCTACACCGTGGGCAAGGGCGATTCGGTTTCCCGGATCGCCTCCCGCTTCTCCCTCCGCAACATGAGCACCGTGCTTTCGGTCAACGGGATCGACAACGCGCGAAAGCTCAGGGTGGGCCAGGTCCTGGATATCCCCTCCATGGACGGGATAGTCTACACCGTAGCGAAGGGCGACAACCTTTCCGCCATAGCGCGGCGCTACTCCATCGGCGTGAACGCCCTCCTGGACGCGAACGATCTCGAGACCGAGACCCTAGCGGCGGGCCAGCGCCTGTTCGTTCCCGGGGCCTCCATGTCCCGGTTCGACCTGAAGAAGGCCCTGGGCGAGCTCTTCGTCCGCCCGGTCGCCGGCAGGCTCACCTCCACCTACGGGTACCGCAAGGATCCCTTCACCGGCGCGAAGTCCTTCCACACGGGCATCGATCTCGCGATTCCCCTCGGGACCCCGGTAAAGGCGACCCTGGACGGGAAGGTGGCGGCCACCGGTTATTCGCCAGTATACGGAAATTATGTTATCATTACCCATGACGGCGGATACCAATCCCTTTACGGGCACCTGCAGTCCATAGGGACCCGCAAGGGCGCGTCGGTGGTTCAGGGCGCGATAATCGGCAAGTCCGGGAGCACCGGGTATTCTACGGGTCCGCACGTGCATTTTTCGGTGTACAAAAACGGAAAAACCATTAACCCGCTTTCGGTACTCGAGTGAGCGCCCGACAGGGGAGGCCTTAAGAATATGGACGCGAACGCTATCTGCCCCGAATGCGGGCGAACCATGAACGAATCCTACCGTTTCTGCCCGTGGTGCGGCGTGTCCCGCGGACGGGCTGCCCTGACCGCCGCCTCGGAACGTCCCGGGCCCTTCGAGAGAACGCTCCGGAACGGCATGGACTTCAGGATTTCCGATATGCAGGCCCGGTTGGGCGAGCTCGAAAAAGACTTGAACAGGATATTGTCATGCTGAAACAATCGATTGCCCGGGCGGCCCTCGCGCTCGCCTTCCTGGGAGCCGGGACCGCCGCCTTCGCCGACATCGCCTTCTTCGGCCCCGACATCAACCCCAACAACGAGATCCTCTTTTCCCTGCGGGCGGACGTGCCGGGGGACGGTTCCTACCCGACGCTCTTCAAGAAGCGGGTCGGCGAAGCGACCCTGGAACAGCTGACCTTTTATCCGGAGGCCCTTGAATCCCTGGCGGAAGGCTCGGTGCTGCAAATCCGGAACCGATACGGAACCGGCCGCGTCGACGCCAAAACCGGCGACTTTACCTGGATACGCAACCTGAAACCCTTCGTCGAGGGGGGAACCCCGATTCTCGGCCGCCTGAGCGACGTTTCTACGAGCCCGGACGGCCGCTGGCTCGTTTCGATCGAGCCCGCGGGACCCGCCACGGGACGGCTCGTCATCCTGGACCTGACCCGTTCCCTTCGCTTCGAGATCGCCGCCACCGTATCGCGGGGCCGCATTCCCGTCGCGTGGGCGCCTGATTCCTCGGTGCTCATCTACGAATCCGGGGAGACCCTGCGCTTCGCCAGGCCCGAATATTTCTTCTCGACGGGCGCCATTCCGGAAGAATACCGCGAGCTCGGCCCCGGCCGTATAGAGAGCGTGGACTGGTATGCCCCGAACCGGTTCCTGTACGCGAAGGGCACCGACGTGTTCAGGATACAGGCTTCCGAGCTGCTCTCCCGGTCCCTCTACGGGCCGCTGATCGGGGCGGGCGAGCTGGCGGGAAAGCTGCCTTCGCCCTTCGACCCCGAAACCGACCGCTTTTGCGCCTCCCCCGACGGAACGGCAATCCTGTACAGCCGGGACAAGCGGGGCGTATACTACGAAAGGCTCACCGGCGACGATTACGTCGAAACCGGAAAGCCCGCCCGTTTTCCCTATCTCCTGCTTCCCGGGAATACCGCGGAAATAATCCCCGTATGGACCGAGAACGGCGTTCCCGCGGTGTTTACCCGCAGCGTGGAAGACGGGGCGCGGCGCATGAAGGCCTGGCGCCTCGCGGAAAGCGACGACGCGGCGAGTTTCTCGTCCCTCGACATTCCCGCGGACACCGAGGCGGTGGACGTGTCCCCCTCCGGCAGTTGGGTCGCCCTTCGCACCGCGAACAGCGTGTCCGTCCGGCAGGCCACTACCTGGGCGGAAAAGGCCCTGTTCCGCGAGGAATCCGTGGTATCCTCCGCCTGGGCGGACGATACGAGCCTCTTCATCGGCGGCGCGGAAACCGTCCGCAAGTGGACGTTCTCCACGGGCACCTCGGTGAAGTATCTCTGCTCGGCGGTTTCGTCGGCCGGCTGGGACCAGAGCGCCCAAGGGGTCGTCGCGTCGAATCCCCTGGCAGGCAAGCTTTCCTGGGTCGGCGGCATGCGGTGGAACCCCGCGCCGGACGTAAAACCCAGGCCCGCGAGCGGCGCGAACGCCGCGTGGCGGCTCTACCTGGACAGTTCCTCGGGATTTTACTCGAACATGCTCTACATCCGCTCGGCCACGAGCCCGGGGGGCACGACGCCCCTCCTGCGCGAGCCGGCCACGGGTTTCGATCCCCTCGGGTCGGGGGGCGAGGCGGCGTCCTCGGGGCCCGTCGTCAGCCACGGTACCCGGGCGGGGGCCCGGGAAGTGGCCCTCGTGTTCGACGCCCTCGATACCCTCGAAGGGCTACCCGATATCCTCTCGACCCTCGATACCTACGGGATAAAGGCGACCTTCTTCATAAACGGCGAGTTCATTCGGCGGCACCCCGCCGCGGCGAACGAGATCGTGAAGGCCGGGCACCAGACCGCCTCGATGTTTTTCACTTCGTGGGACCTTTCGAGCGCGAAATACAGGATTGACGAGGATTTCATCGTGCGGGGACTTTCGCGGAACGAGGACGACTTTTACATCGCCACCGGCCAGGAGCTGTCCCTTTTGTGGCACGCCCCGTGGTACGTGAGCTCGCCCCTCATCCTGTCGTCCGCCGAGAAGGCGGGGTACCGAACCGTCGCGCCCGACGTGACCGTCCTCGATTGGGTCACCCGCGAGCAGGACGCGAAAATGCCCGGGCTCTACCACGATACCGCGTGGATAATCGAAAGCATAATGAAACAGAAGAGGCCGGGATCCATCATCCCGGTACGGATAGGGCACCCGGTGGGTACCCGTTCCGACTGGCTTTGCGACGAAACGGGGCTTCTCGTGAACGCCCTCGTCGAAAGCGGCTATCGTATCGTGACGGTGGATACCCTCATCGCGCACTCCCGCTGAGGGGCGCATACCCGCTAAAGGCCGGATTACGCGCGGGAATGGGCCTTCGGTCCGCCATCCCGGGATGCGGCGGCATCCGGCCGTTGCGCAGGCTTCAGTCCGTGCCCGACGGGACCATTATCCCCGCCGCCGCGCGGACCGCCCGGTCCCATGACCTTGCGGGAAGGCCGGCAACCGGGGAATTCCGGTCGGCCAGAAGCGGGATTTCCGAGACGAGCCTGCCTTCCGCGTCCTGCACCTCGAGGGTCCCCACGCGGTCGCCGGCCGCTACGGGCGCTTCAACCGCCCGCGGCATTACCGCTTTCGCGGTAAACGGTCCCGGGGATCCTTTCGGCACCGTAAGCGGGTCCGTCCGCGCCGGTATCGCGAGAATCGCCCCTTTTTTTCCTCCCCACACCACAACCGCATGCCTCGCCGTTTCGGGTTGAACAGCCGTTACCCAGGAGGCGAACGCCCACTCCATGAGGGCCCGTCCGTCCTCCTCCCGGTAGCGGTTGCCTTCCGCCGCGTTATTGCCCGGCCCGCCGAGGGTGACCGAAATGAAACGTGTTCCGTCCCGCTCCGCCGTGAGGGAAAGATTGTAGCCGGACTCGTCGATATAGCCCGTCTTCAGCCCGTCGCATCCGGGAAGTACGCCGATGAGGGGGTTGGTCGCGCGCTGGGTAATCGGGACGAGACCGGCCAATACGGGATTCGGGTTGTCCGAGCCCTCGCCCTCTGCGGGAAGGTTATGGGCTTCCGGATAAGTCAGCTTCGCCACGGAATGGTATTCCGCGAGGGCTTCGGGATGCTCGCGCGCGTATACGCTCGAGAAGTCCGCGAACTCCCGCGCGGTGGTGAGGTTCCTTTCGCTGAGGCCCGTGGGCTCGACGTAGCGCGTCCGGGATAGCCCGAGCCGCCGGACTTCGCCGTTCATCAGGTCCACGAAGGGACCGACGCCGCCCGAAACGCGCCACGCGAGGGCGATCGCCGCGTCGTTACCCGAGACCGTCGCCATACCCCGCAGGAGTTCCCTGACTGTCAGGCGTTGGCCCTTTCCGAGGAACATGAGGGACGAATGGGGGGGGATGTTTTCGGCCCAGGAGGCTTCAGGGGGGACTATCGTCTCGTCGGGGGCAAGGGTACCTGAGTCCATCGCGCGGAAGGCCACGTACATGGCGACGAGCTTGGTCATGGAAGCCGGGGGGATCTCAATGTCGGCGTCCTTTTCGTAGAGCACGGTCCCGTTGGACGCGTCTATGAGGATGGCGGAAGCCGCGTGGAGCGGGCCGTCGAAGGTCGGCCCGCTCCCGCCGGCCGCGATGAGCGCGGGGGCGTCGGGCCAGGGAACCGCGTCCCGGGAGCCGGAAGCGTACCACGCGCTTCTCGCGAGGGCTTCTTCCGCGCCCGTGACGGGCGTTGGCTCGGACCGGAGCCTGTCCCAGGCGGAAAGGAAGGCGGCGACGGTAACGAAGGCAAAAAAAGCCGGAACCGCGGCGAAAAGGGCCTTTGCGGCCCCCGCGCGATTCCGGTCGATTCGGGCGGAAGCCGGGCTTCCGCCCGGCGCCTTATCAGAACTCCGCAAGCTTGGGCGCTCTCGGATAGGGGATCACGTCGCGGATATTTCCCATGCCGGTGATATAGAGGAGAAGGCGCTCGAAGCCGAGGCCGAACCCGGCGTGGGGCACCGTGCCGTAGCGGCGCAGGTCGAGATACCACCAATAGTCCTCGACCTTCATGCCCATGTCCGTGATCCGCTTCTCGAGAACCTCGAGGATTTCCTCGCGCTCGGAGCCGCCGATTATCTCGCCGAGCCCGGGCACCAGCACGTCCATGGCGCGCACGGTCTTACCGTCGTCGTTCAGCTTCATGTAGAACGCCTTGATATCCTTCGGATAATCCGTGACGATCACCGGTTTCTTGTACACCTGCTCGGTGAGGTACTTCTCGTGCTCGCTCTGGAGGTCGCAGCCCCAGTAGGGCTTGAACTCGAACTTGTCGGCGTTCTTCTCGAGCTCCGACACGGCCTCCGTGTAGGTGACCCGCGCGAAATCGGAGTTCACCACGTGGGTGAGCGTATCGATGAGTCCGGGCTGGATGCGGTCGTTGAAGAACTTCATGTCCTCGGCGCATTTCTCGAGGGCCCAGCGGAGGAGGTACTTGATGAACTCCTCGGCGAGGTCCATGTCGTCCTCGAGATGGAAGAAAGCGATCTCGGGCTCGATCATCCAGAACTCGGCGAGATGCCGGGTAGTGTTCGAATTCTCGGCGCGGAAGGTGGGGCCGAAGGTATATACCCTGGAGACAGCGGTCGCGTAAGTTTCCGCGTTGAGCTGGCCCGAGACCGTCAGGTTCGCGGGCTTGCCGAAGAAATCCTTCGAGAAGTCGACTCCGGGCTTTCCCGCGGCGATATCGGCCGCCCCGTCCCGGGCGAGGCGCTGGAGGTCGAGGGTCGTCACCTGGAACATCTCGCCGGCGCCCTCGCAGTCCGAGGCCGTTATGAGCGGGGTATGCACGTAATTGAATCCCCTCTCGTTGAAGAAGGTATGTATCGCGTAGGACATCTGGCTCCGCATGCGGGCGACGGCGCCGAAGGTGTTGGTCCTGGGCCTGAGGTGGGCGATTTCGCGAAGGAACTCCAGGGAATGGTTTTTCTTCTGGAGGGGATAGGTTTCCGCGGGGGCTTCGCCGATGACGCGGACCGAAAGTCCCTGAATCTCGACGGCCTGTCCGGAGGCGGGGGAGGGTACGAGCCGTCCGGACGCCTCGATCGAGGCGCCGGTACCGATCTTCTTCAGTTCCGCCTCGGTGTCCGGCCCGATTCCCGCTTCCCGGTCCAGGGTTACCTGAATCGAGGCGAAGCAGGAGCCGTCGTTGATCTGTATGAACACGAGATTTTTGGTCTCGCGCTTCGTGCGGACCCAGCCATATATGGTTATGTCACGTCCGTCAGGTTCAGAGACAAGAATGTCCTTTATGAGGGTTGTTTTCATGGAAGAAACACTACCACTTTTCATTCTGCCAGTCAAAGGGGATTCATTCGGGGATACTGAATTTATGCCAAAATGCGAATATTTATGCATTGTGCCCAATTGGTAATAAAAAAAACGGCAAGTCAGTATCATCTAACTTGTATGTTTTGGCATTTCAGTGTATAAATATACACAACTCTTTCCCGGAGGGAAAAATTATGCAAATCGATACTAATTATCCTCCCATGCTCGGCAATTTATCTCTCATCGCCGAAAAAAACGGCTTTATCGATCCTGAACTCTACAGTACCTACGACGTAAAACGCGGCCTCCGCGACGCGAACGGTAAAGGCGTTCTCGTGGGGCTGACCCGCATCGGAAACGTGTACGGCTACGACATCAGCGACGGAAAACCGGTCGCCGTGCCCGGTAAGCTCATATACCGCGGTTACGACGTCGAGGACATCATCAACGACATCGAGGAAGCGGAACATTTCGGCTACGAGCAAATCGTGTACCTTCTCCTTTTCGGCGAGCTCCCGAACGCGTCCCAACTTGCGGAATTCGACGCCCTTCTCGGCGAGTTCCGCAACCTGCCGACCAATTTCGTGGAAGACATGATCCTCAAATCGCCGTCTTCGGATATCATGAACAAGCTCGCCCGTTCGGTCCTCGTGTCCTATTCCTACGATCCCAATCCCGAAGACGTCTCGATCATCAACAATCTGTTCCAGTGCGTGCAGCTCATCGCGCGCTTCCCCGCCATGGTCGCCTACGGGTACCAGGCCAAGCGCCGCCACTACGACGGCAAGAGCATGTACCTCCACAATCCCCTGCCCAACCTCTCGACGGCGGAAAACTTCCTGCGCATGATCCGGGCGGACAAGAACTACGACCGCCTGGAGGCCGAGATCCTGGACCTCGCGCTTATCCTGCACGCGGAGCACGGCGGCGGAAACAACTCTTCCCTCACCGTACACGTGGTGTCCTCCGCCGACACGGATACCTACTCGGCGATCGGCGCCGCGGTAGGCTCCCTGAAGGGCCGCAGGCACGGCGGCGCGAACTCGAAAGTCATGGAAATGATGGACGACATCAAGGCGAACGTGCAGGACTGGTCAAACGAGCGCGAAGTCGGCGACTATCTCAGGAAGATCGTCCGGAAAGAAGCCTTCGACCGCTCCGGCCTCGTGTACGGCCAGGGCCACGCGGTCTATACCATTTCCGACCCCCGGGCTATCCTCCTCCGGGAAAAGGCGCGCAAGCTCGCCGAGGTGAAAAAATGCACCGAGGAATTCGAGCTCTATTGCATGATCGAGAAAATTTTCCCCGATATCTTCAAGGAAGAAAAGAACGACGGGAAAAACATTTGCACCAACGTGGATTTCTACTCGGGCTTCGTGTATTCCATGCTCGGCATTCCCCGGGAGCTTTACACGCCCATATTCGCCATTTCCCGCATCGCGGGATGGTCAGCCCACCGTCTCGAGGAAATCATCGCCGGCGGGCGTATCTACCGTCCCGCCTTCAAGCAGGTCGGCGAGTTCCGCGAGTACGTGCGCCTCGACGAGAGGCACTGATTATCGGCGGCCCCGGGAACGTCGGGGCCGTACGTCCGCCCGGACAGCAATAAAGAGGCCGCCCATCGGGCGGCCTTACTTTTTTTATCCCCTTTGTTTATGTAATCCGAGCGGCGGTCATTCATCCTCGTTCTGTTGCTTGATGAACTCCTTGGCCGCCGTAATCACCTCCTCGGCGATCTTGCCCGATATGGGGCTGTAATGGTCGAAGGCCATCTCGAAAGAACCGGTGCCGCTGGTCATCGCCCTGAGGTCGATGGCGTATTTCAGGAGTTCGTGGTGCGGGACCTGGGCGCGTATCTCCTCGATCCCGCCGCCGAGGGTTTCCTGTCCGAGGATATGGCCGCGACGGCCGGAAAGGTCGCTCATGATGTCCCCGAGGTAGGTATTGTCGACGAAAACCGTGAGGCTCATGATCGGCTCGAGCAAAATGGGCCCGGCGTTTCGCATGGCGTCCTTGAAGGCGTTGCGCGAGGCGATCTTGAAGGCCATTTCCGAGGAATCCACCGGGTGCTCCTTTCCGTCCATTACCGAGACCCCCACGTCCACGACCGGGTATCCCGCGAGGACCCCGTTCTCCATGGCTTCCTTCACGCCCTTCTCGATTCCGGGAATGTACCCCTTCGATATGGCGCCGCCGAACACCGCGTTCGTGAAGCTGTATTCCTCGCCGCGCTCCAGGGCGTTTATCGCGAGGACTACCCGGGCGTATTGCCCGTGGCCGCCGGACTGCTTTTTGTGGGTGTATTCCGACTGGGCCTTTCGCTGGATCGTTTCGCGGTAGGCGATGCGCGGGATCGACGTGACGATTTCCATCTTGGTCGCGGCGGTGATCCTTCCCAGCACGATGTTGATGTGGAGGTCCCCCATGCCGGAAAGCACGTTCTGCTTGGTCTCGCCGTTGAAGGCGAAGGAAAGGGTCTTGTCTTCCTCGCAGGCCCGGATCAAAAGGTCGCCGAGCTTGTCGTCGTCCTTCTTGTCCTTCGCGGCGACGGCCATGGAATATACGGGGTTCGGCGAGCGAAGTTTCACGAAGGGCAGGGCCTCCGCGGAGGCGGCGAAGGTGTCGTTGGTCTTCGCGTAGGGCAGCTTGGCGGCGATTCCTACGTCGCCCGCGGCGAGTTCCCGGACGTCGACGAGCTTCTTGCCGATCGCGCGGTACAGCTTGCTTATTTTTTCCTTTTTGTTCTCCGTAACGTTGTATACCTCCGCGTCGGGGGTCAGCGTGCCGGTTACCACCTTCACGAAGGAAAGCTTTCCGGAGAACTGGTCGTTCGCGGTCTTCACGACGAGGGCGGAAAGGGGCTGGGCCTCGTCGACCTTTACGGATACGTCCGAGCCGTCGGCGGCGGAGGTTACCTCGAGCGCCCCGGCCGGGGAAGGCACGATGTCCACGATAAAGTCGAGAAGGGGGGGAATGCCGGCGCCCGTCGCGGCGCAGCCGGCGAAGGCGGGAACGATACGGTTGTCCGCGATGGCGAGCCTGAGGCCCCGCACGATGTCCTCGTCGGAGAGGCCCGCCTCGTCGATGAATTTCACGAGAAGCTCGTCGTCGCCCTCGGCGGCCGCGCCGGCGAGGACTTCGCGGGCGCGATCGAAATCGTCCTTGAATTCCTCCGGGACCGGGACCGTCTTTGTTGACCCGCCGGAGGTCTCGTAGGCCTTGCCGTGCAGTACGTCGATGACGCCCCTGAACGACGAACCGGATCCCATCGGGATGGTGACCGGGCATACTTCGCACTCGAACTGGGAATGCACGTCCTGCACGGAGGTAT
>QKCE01000022.1 GCA_003245785.1 Spirochaetales bacterium
TTTAGTTCCGTCAAGCCCGTTTTATTCGCGCCCGCGAACCGGGGAGTAACCGTCAGAGCCTACGAAGACCTCGCCGGGAAGAAGATAGGGCAAACGGCGAACTCGGTGTACTTCGAGCCCTACAATTCCGATACCTCCCTGGACAAGGTATTCCTTATCGACGAAACCGCGGTGCTCAGGATGCTTACGCTCGGGCGCCTGGACGTCGTGGTGGGAACCGAGCCGAACATCAGCTGGGATTTGGCCCGATTGGGGCTCCGGGAGAGGGTAGAGCCCACGGTCTGGCAACCGGACGATAAAACGCCCCTATACGTCGTGGTGTCTCCCCGGTCGGATGCCGCGGGATTGGCCGGAAAAATCGATTCGTGCATCCGGGAGATCCTGTCCGACGGCACGATGCAAAAGATAATGGACGCCTACAAATGAGCAAAACGACGATAAAGCAGGCGGGCCGCGCGAAGATAGGGCTCCTCGGGGAGATCGGCTTCCTCATGGTCGCGCTGACCGCGACCCTGGTGGTTCTGGTGCAAAGCGTCGCTCTCATGGTCATCAGTAAATCCATGACCGACGACTTGCGGAAAGAGGCGGCCCGCACCACGGAAGAAGCCGTCGCGATTCTCGAAGTCCCCCTTTACATCCTGGACAGCGACCAGTGCAACCGCATCGGCAGGACGCTACTCGCCTCCGGGCGCATCTCGGGCATCAGGATCGTCTCGTCCTATTCCGACGTTATCCTGGACGTGGCGGACTCCGATCCCGGGGCTACCATAGAGAGCACGACCGGGGAGATCATGCGAAACGGGATTTCCCTCGGCAGTTACCGGCTCGATTTCAGCGACAGGCAAATCCGGGACATGAACGCCCGGATCATGAACGTCTTTTTCTGGGTCATCGTCACCATCGTCATCTCGATCACCGCGACGATCCGCCTGATCCTGGTCCGGAGGTTCGTACGGGCCTTTTCCCCCATCAACCGGGCCTTCGCGAGCATCGAAGGGGGAGAGTACGGCGTCCGCATTCCCGAAAGCAAGTACGCAGATATCGACAGGATGGTCGAGAACATCAACCGCATGGCGGGCGAAATAGAGAAGAACAGCAATTCCCTCAGGAGGGCCAACCAGACCCTCGAGCAAAAGGTTGAAGCCCGTACCGCCGAGCTGCGAAAGTCCCTGGACGACCTGGGCCATGCCCAGGAAAGGCTCGTTCATTCCGAAAAGATGTCCGCCCTCGGCGGCCTCTCCGCCGGCATCGCCCACGAACTCAACACGCCCCTCGGGGCGATACTCTCGTCCAACCGGGTCCTGCTCGACTTCCTCGACAAAGGGCTCCCTGAAACGCTCAAGGCGTTCTCCGCCCTGGACGGCGAAGGGAGGGGCAGGTTCCTCGAGATTTGCGAAATCGCCCGCGACTCCGCGGGGAAACAGGACCTATCCATCTCCACCCGCAAGCAGCGCAAGCTCGCGGAAGACGAGCTTCTCGCGCGGGGCGTGGAAAAGCCCGACGAAGTCGCCGAGCTCCTGGTGGAGATGGGCATACGGGGAAACCTTTCCCGCCTCGGGGAATGGCTCGGGGAATCCGGCGCCGCCGGCGTGCTGCGGAACGCGGAGCCCGTAACGGCGGCGCGACGCATGGCGGAGGTGATCGAGATCGCGGGCGGAAAGGCCGCGAACGTGGTCGCGGCGCTCCGTTCCTACCTCACTCCCGACGACGCGAAGCAGTCCGGGATAATCGACCTGGAAGCCGAGATCGAGAAAATGCTCACCCTGATGCAGAACATCCTGAAGCACGGCATTACCATCGAGCGGGATTACGCGGGCGTCATGGTCAGGGGGTCCGCGGAGAGCCTCGGCCAGGTCTGGCTAAACCTCATCAGGAACGCGGCCCAGGCGATGGACTTCAAGGGAACCCTCACGATCTCGACGTCGATCGCGGAAGACGGCCGGGTAACGGTGAGCATCGGGGACACGGGAACGGGCATCGCCCCGGAAAACCGCGACAAAATATTCGAGCCCTTCTTTTCCACGAAGAAATACGGGGAAGGAATGGGGATCGGGCTTGATATCTGCAAGCGAATTACGGAAGGCCACGGGGGAACGATAGGGTTCGAAAGCGAGCCCGGCAATACCGTTTTCACCGTCATCCTGCCCGAGGGGCGAAAAAAGGGAACCGGCGAATGATAGACCGGGCGATACTCTGCGTGGACGACGAGGCGGTGATTCTTCTCGCGCTGATACAGGAACTGAAAGGCGCATTCGGCAACGGCTTCATCTACGAGCAGGCCCTGAACGCCGAGTCCGCCCTCGAGACCATCGGCGACCTGGAAAGCGACGGGATCGAGCTCGTCATGGTCCTTTCCGACTGGCTGATGCCGGGCATGAAGGGGGACGAATTCCTGGCCCGGGTCGCCCGGGAACATCCCCTTATCAAGGCGATCATGATAACGGGCCAGGCGGACGCCGACGCGATCCACCGGACGGAGGACCTGGAAAACGTGGCCGCCGTACTCAGGAAGCCCTGGTCGCCGGACGAACTCGTCGCGACCATCAGGTCGGCCCTGGGGGAAAATACCTAAAGGCGGCTTGCCGTTACCGGAGGCGCAGGGAATACGAGAGCGCGGCCCGGTAAAACGCGAGGCGGTACGGGTTCCCGTCCACGAGAACGCGGGCGCGATAATAGTCGGCGTCAGCCGTGTCCCGGGTGAAGGTTCTCAGGTCGCGCCACTGCAGGAGGAAGGCGAGGTTCGAGCTCGGCTCGCCGCCTATCTCCCTCCCGAAGGAAACGTTCACGACCGGTCCCCACGTCCAGATCGGCACGGACTCGCCCCACGAGGAGCCGCCGGAAGTTCCGTAAAGCCGCGCGTCGTCCTCGACGAGGAAGCCCACCAGGCTGGGTCCCACGGGCATTTGATACCCCGCGAAATAGCTGCCGTAATACGACCATCCGTTCAAATTCT
This sequence comes from Spirochaetales bacterium, assembly GCA_003245785.1. GTDB lineage: Bacteria > Spirochaetota > Spirochaetia > Treponematales > Treponemataceae > Teretinema. The sequence continues at coordinate 2,954 of QKCE01000022.1, forward strand.
CGCCGTCGTCGGCCTCCCAAAGCCAGGAATCCCCCGCGGAGGCGCCGGTGTAGGCGCGGTACTTCGCCCCGTGGTATGTCTGTACCACCGCGTGGTTCCATTCGCCCGGGACGATGGCCGCGAAATCGAACTGGAACGTCGCGCCCCCCTGCCAATACCATACGGCGCCGCCGAAGGACTCGTCGCGAAGGGTTCTCCCGCCGGTATAGGAGCCGTCCGCGGCGGTCTCGCCGACGTTCATGCGGAGCCCGTCCGCTATCGGGATATTCCAGCCGGTACCGATCCCGGCGCCGGTCGATAGCACGAGGAACGCGACGGGGGTAAACGCCGCGAGTCCCGTCGCGTTCACCGATACGGGCGAAATTTCCCCCGCCGCCTCTAGCCTCAGGTTGTTTCCCTCGGTAAGGTCCCCCTCCCCGGCGAGAAGCGGAAAGGTTACGGATTCGGTCAGGGTGAGTTTCGTTTCGAGGGTGCTGGCGAACACGAAGGAGAGGGTCGTGGAATCCGACGCTCCCGCGGGCAAGGCAAAAGCCGTTGCCGCCGAAAGGCCGAACGAAAAGGCCGCGACACGGGCGAAATTATGTTTTATGGGCATTATCGAACCTCCAGGGTTATTTTCTTCACTATCTCGAGGGCGGTCGTGAGCCCTTCGAGCGAGGGGATTACGCCGCTTACAGAACCGTCCGGGGAACCCCGTCCGACCGCCTTCAATTCCGCCGTTCCGGGTACGCCCGCGATAAAGCGGGCCTCATACACGACGGAGGGCTGCCCGTTCACGCCGCTCCAGCCCTCATCGCCGGGCTTTCCGCCGGATTTCCACGTTTCGTTGTAATCGTAACTGTGGTTGATCTCGAATCTTACCACGTACTCATGCCCGCTTTCCAATCCCGCGGGACCGCGCGAGGCGGCAGCGCCCGCGTCCGAGGAGGCCGCGGATACCGCGTCGGGTTCCGCGGGCTTTTCGGGGGAAACGCCCGACGCTTGGTACCACACGGGAAGGGCCTCGGGACGGCCTCCCTCGGGCGAGCCGATCCAGCTTCCGGTGCCGGCTTTGCCGCTCACGAGGAGGGTTTCCGCGTACTCCCCGTCGGGGGTTTCCACCCAGCCCGCGAAGGTGGGGGAAAACCGCATGAAAACGAACGAGCTTCGAATCCAGCGACGCCCGGGCTCGACGGTCAGGAGGATTCCCCCCGGGCCGGGAATGGCGGCAGCCCCCGGCGATTCGCCCGTCGGGCGCCCCGCGGGGGACGCGCAGGAAGCGAGACCGAGCGATACCAGGGCCAAGCCGGCCGCGAATCGCGCGGCGCGCGCGAGGCGCGGGGCCTTCCGGGAATCATGCGATACCATGCAATACGCTCCGTTGTCAGTCAGTATACCGCCGTTTCGCCGGCGGCGGATTCCGGTTTTTCAGAAATTGAAATTATCCGGGTCCGAGCCGGCCCGCCGGTTCTTGTTCATGTCCCCGATGGCGAGCATATCCGCGGGGGAAAGCTCGAAATCGAAAATGTCCGCGTTCGCCACGATGCGCTCCTTCCTTACGGATTTCGGGATCGCGACGATTCCGCGCTGTAGGTGCCAGCGGAGAACCACCTGGACGGCCGATTTGCCGTACTTTTCGCCGATCGCCGCGAGGGTCGGGTCCTGGGCGAGGTTGAGCTTCATCCCGCCGAGGGGGCTCCAGGCCGTGACGGCGATACCCGATTCCCCGCAATATTCCACGAGCCGCTTTTGGTCCAGGAGGGGATGGCATTCGATCTGGTCCATCGCGGGCGTCAGGTCCGTCGCCTCCGCGAGGCTTTCCAGGTGGTGCCGGTGAAAGTTGCTGACCCCCAGGGCCTTGACGTGACCGGCCCGATACAGGGGCTCGAGGGCGACGAAGGATTCTACGAACTTTCCCGGCACCGGCCAATGGACGAGATAGAGGTCGACGTAGGGGGTACCCAGGAGGTCGAGGCTCCGGTTGAAGGCCTCCACCTGGGTTCCGCGCCTCATGTCCTCGTTCCAGAGCTTGGTCGTCAGGAATATTTCCTCCCTCGGTATTCCGGATTCCCGGATCGCCTTTCCCACGCTTTCCTCGTTACCGTATACGGCGGCGGTGTCGATGTGCCGGTCCCCCGCCTCGAGGGCCCAGAGCACCGCCTTCTCCGTTTCTTCCCCGTTTTCCGCGCGGAAAACGCCGAGTCCCAAAAGGGGTATCTCGACCCCGTTGTT
>QKCE01000078.1 GCA_003245785.1 Spirochaetales bacterium
AAGCCCGCGGTTTCCAGGCTTTCCCGGCCCAGGAGCCAGAGCCCGTCGGCGTCGTCGCCTTCCGGCAAATCCTTCACCCTGCCCCGGGAGGCCGCGAGGTTCAGGGGCGTACCCTCCTCGAGGGTGAGCGCGTAAAGGGAGACGTGATCGGCCCCGAAGCGCGTTGCTTCAGAAAGGGAATCGCCGAGGCTTTCGGCGGTTTGTCCGGGAAGGCCGGAAATAAAGTCGAGGGAAAGGCGGCCTCGCCACGTACGCTTCGCGAGCTCCAGGGCCGCGCGGTTCGACCGGGAATCGCCCCGACGGCCGACGGCGGCGAGTTCGGAGTCGTTCATGCTCTGAATGCCGAGGGAAAGGCGGTTGATGCCGGAATCGGAGCAGGCGGCGAGCCATTCCGCCGTGATATCCTCGGGGTTGCCTTCGACGGTCCATTCGGCCCCGGCCGACAGGGGCGCCGCCCTCAGGATCGCGCGGGACAGCCGGTCGATTTGCGCCGGAGCGAGAAGGCTCGGGGTTCCGCCCCCCACGTAAACCGTGTCCCAGGCGGCGACTGCTTCGGCGTGGGCGCGATGGGCTATTTCCCTTGCAAGGGTATCGACAATCTGGTCCGAGCGCTCAAGATATTGAGGATCCGAGAAAAAGTCGCAGTATGTGCATTTTTGTATACAAAGAGGGATGTGGACGTAGAGCGAGTGGCTCATCGGGGCGGTCCGCGGAATTACCGCAAGGGACCGATAGCCCGGAAAGGCCAATAACGGAAGAGAACCTTCGCCTTGAGCCGGGTTCCGGACACGGGACCCCAAATGCGGGAATCGCTCGCGGTGAGCCGATTGTCGCAAAGCACGAAGTATTCGTCGGGACCGAGCACCAACTGCCCGCTCGAATCCGAGAACGGGAGGTCCTCCGACCAGCCGGAGGGCAACCCGTCGATCTCGAGGTCATAGGTCGCGTTAACTTCCTCGAATTCCGTGAGGAAATGCTCGGAATCGGGGGTCTTTACGTGAAGTACGGATTTTTCGAGGTAGACCGTATCACCGGGCAAGCCCACCACGCGGCGTACGAGGGGTTTCGTAACCAGCGACCGGGGATCGGAGAAGGGCCGAATGCGCTGGAGGGTGGCGAAGGCAACGACCGAATCCACCGCGGAGGGTAAGAAACCCTCATGGGCGGGTTCCGCGGGCGCGATGATCGCCAGGTCTCCACGGGCGGCCTTCGCGAGCAGGGGAAAGCCCCGGCCGGAGGTTGCGCCCGCCCGCTAAAGCGGCGTGGCGACGACGAGATCGCCCTCGGACAGGCCCGGTTCCATGGTCGGCGAGTTTACCCGATACATGGTGAAGAGGAATGTATGCATCAGCCAGAAAACGGAGGCGAAAAGGGCGAGGAAGAGGACGACGGAAAACGCGGCACGCCGTTCCTGCCGCTGGGCTGAGTAGGAATATTTGTGCCATTTGGCGGGCATGGGGCGGCCTCCGGAAAGTCGTTCCTGAAAAAGTATCATGAAGGGCCGTCGTTGACAAGCGGCTCCCCAAAACCCTATAATTTCCTACCATGAGTGGGGCATCCTCCGGAACCATCGCGCAGAACCGAAAGGCGCGTTTCAATTACACGATAGAAGAATCCATCGAATGCGGCATCGCGCTCGAGGGCACGGAAGTCAAATCCTTCCGGGCCGGCAATATCTCGTTCCCGGACGCATTCGCGGAAATACGCGACGGCGAAGTATGGCTTATCGGCCTGCACGTCACGCCCTACGTCTACTCCTCCATTTTCAACCATGATCCGGACCGTCCCAAAAAGCTCCTCCTGCATCGGGATGAGATAAAGCGCTTGATCCGCAAGGTGGACGAAAAGGGCTTCACCCTCATACCCCTCGACTTTTACCTGAAAAACGGCAGGGTGAAGGTGAATCTCGGTATCTGCAAGGGCAAGAAGTTGTTTGACAAGAGGTCGGACATTCGCGACCGCGACTTGAAAAGGGACCTTCAACGCGAATTCCGCAAAAAGAACGACGGATAGGCGGTAGGACAGACATGAAACGCGTGTGGACGGCAGCCTGCCTCGCGATACTCACTGCGCTCGCGCAGGCTCCCCTCGGCGCCCAAAACATGCCCAACGTCGTGGCCTACGCGATCGACTCGGCCGACGCGGGGGGCTACGTCCTGCAAACCGTGAACGACCTGGTATTCTCCTTCATCCTTGAACTCCGTACCTACAAGGTAACGGACCTCCGCAAGGACATTCCCCCCGAAGACCTCTCGGTACCCGCGGGGGCGGATTACCTCTTTTACGGAAACCTGTCGAACCAGCCGAACGGGGTGCGCCTTGAGCTCGTGCTCCGGGGGGGCCCTCAGGACATAACCAGAAAAATATCCCGGGTGTTCGAAAATTCGAACCGGGTGCTCCTAGAATCCCGCATGCTGGTTCGCGACCTCTTCGACCTTACGGTCTCACTCCCCGATCCGGCGGTCACCCCTCCCCTACGGGATTCGGCGGTCGCGGCGATAGCGCCTCCCACCCTCGACTCCCTGTCCGGTACCTGGTCCGGGGAGCAGGGGGTGGAAAAAATCCTGATATTGCGGGGTGGCCGGGGCGTCATGGTCCTTTCGAGCGGCGTGTCCATCTCCCTTACCCTCGAGTACCGGGACGGGACCCTCGTGGTTCGGCAAAAGGGCGCGCTGAATCCGCGCCAATTCCTCGACCTGCCGGACGCGGTGGCCCGGGAGGCCGCCCAGAGCCTCCCTCCCCTGGAATGGGACCTGACGTCCCTCGGGGACCGGGATACGCTGACCGGGATCAGGAAAACCGTTCGGGTAACCCACAACGGGGACTCGATCGTCGACACGACCCCGGAAGACGTTCCGGTGGAATGGAAAAGGCTTTAGTCCGGGGCGTGAAGGCAGGAATCGTCCAGGAGCACGGCGCCTTCCCGAACGATCCGGTAGTCGCGGCCCGTGGCGTCCACGATGGTGGACGGCAGGGGCTCGGGTAAATCGCCCGCGTCGATAACCAGGTCCGCGACGGCGCCGAATTCCCGTACTATCTCGGCGAAGCCGTGGAGCGGCGGGAATCCCGCCAGGTTCACGCTCGTCGAGTACACGGGGAAACCCGCCAGGGCGAGCACGTCGCGAAGCCAGGCGTCGCCGGGACAGCGGAACGCGGTCGTCCCCCCCGAGCGTACCGGCACTATGACCGTGACGGCCCCGGGCCACCGGGCGAGCAATCGGGGATTCACCGTGGTATCGGAGTATTTGGAGAGGTCTCCCGGCGAGGCGATCAGCTGGATGAAGGGTTTCCCCTCGTCCCGCCCCTTCGCTTCCACGATCAGGCGGTATCCGTCGGGCGCCTTGGCGGAAAATCCGTAAAGCGTATCGGTGGGAATTATGACCAGGCGGTTATCTTGAAGGAATTCCGCCGTAATACGCGCCGATTCCGGCTCGTTTTTCGACAATGTCATGGGAAGCCTCCGTTCGGAAGATCGAGAAAAGGGCGAACGCGACGAGCCCCGCGAAGAGTCCGAGGGCCTTGCATATCCACTCGGGAACCGAGGCCGGGGTCGCGGCCTTGAGCGCGAAACCGGGGTTGTACTCCCTGGCGATGCCCCCCGTGAAGTCGGCGAGCTTGATCAGGCGCTCGGAATCCGCGACGTAGCCCAGTTCGTGGGCATAGACCGCGATGGTATCGGGATCCGACGAGAGATTGCGGAACGCGGAATCGAGCTCGTCGTGAATTCCCCGCAGATTCGACAAATTCTCCGCGATCCGCGCGTTTTCGGCCCGTAAATGCCCCATCGGAACGATTCCTATCGGACCGAACCAGATCGACATGAGGCAATAAACGAGGGTACCGAAAAAGACGGAGAAAATGATCCTTTTTCTGCTCATGCCATGAATAACGGCAGGTTTTCAGGCAGCCTTGAATTTTAATTGACAGGATATTCGGCATTACTTTACAGTTAATATTATAGGAAACATTGCCGAAATTATAAAAAGCGAATCTATTTCCGGGAGCGTACCATGACATCTGATTTCGAGAACGACGAGATAATCGATTCCGCTTTTCCTGTCGAGTTCAACGGCGATACGAATTCCCTCGATATGTACGGGGTGTGGGTAAAAACCGCGCCCCGGGACGCCGAAGACGAGGCGGAGACCGACGTATCTTCCGCCGCGGGGTTCAATGACCTGGAAACTTACGAGGATATTTCCAACCTTCCGGACCTTCCGGATTTCGAGGATAACGATACCGAGAAGGGCGAGGCGGCCGAAGATGCCCCCGGGGAAGAAACCTGGGTCGAGGAAGAGATATCGGATTCCTTGGCTCTCGGTCCTGCCGAGAGTCCCTCCGACGACGCGTTTCCCGACATCGATTTTACCACTTTCGACGAGGAAGAATCGATCGAGGGTTCCGAGCCCGGGCATTTCGGGGAATTCGGCGAAGCGGAAGGCGCGGTGGAAGCCCCTGCCGGGGCGGAGTCCCTGCCCGATTTCGGCGAAATTTCCTTCGACGAGCTCGAGGGCGACGATTTGGGCATAATCGCCGACAGTTCCGAGGCTCTCGACGACTCCTTCGAGACTACGGAAAGCCTGGAAGACTCGTCCTTTCCCGATTTCGGGGAAATTTCCTTTGACGCGGAATCCGTCGCCGAAGAGAACGACGTGACCCTTTCCTCCTCGCCCATCGAGGGAACCGAACCGATTACCGACGAGGCCGATATCGTATTCGAGGAAGAGCCACTGGAAGTGGGCGGCGAAGAAGCGATACCCGAATGGAAGGAACCGGTCGTCGACAAGGCCATGGATTTCCAGCCGATGGGCGAATCCGAGGATATTTCCCTCGACATGTTCGATTCCGAGGAAACGGGCATCGAGGAAGAGGCCTTCACCGAAATTTCCGCGAATACGGTCGAGGACATCCAATTTGAGGATATCTCCACCGAAGACAGCCTGAAAACCGATCTCGAGTCAACCGAGGATCTCGAGGCGGCGATCGAGGCGGCGGTGGAAACCGAGGTTTCGGATACTATCGATACTACCGAGGCTTTCGCGGAAATCGGGGATGGCGAACTGTCCGAGGACATTTTCGCGATCGACGAGACCCCTCCCTCGGACGACGAGCTCAACAGTTTCCTCGCCGACCTCAACGAGTCGGGACCCTCAGGCCCA
>QKCE01000304.1 GCA_003245785.1 Spirochaetales bacterium
GCCCCGCGAGGCCGACGTGAGCACCGAGCTCGTGAGGGGCGTCCGGCTCAACGTGCCGATCATTTCGGCGGCCATGGACACCGTCACCGAGGAGAAGATGGCGGTGGCCCTCGCCCTCGAGGGCGCCGCGGGCGTAATTCACCGCAACCTGAGGCCCGAGGCCCAGGCCGAGCAGGTTTCCAACGCGAAGCGCTACCTCAACTGGATCATCGAATCCCCCGTCACCGTGGACGACGACCGCACCATCGGCGACGTGAAGCAGATCATGCACCGTTACAACGTTTCCGGCCTCCCCGTAATCACCGCCGACGGGAAGCTCGTCGGCATCATCACCGGCCGCGACTTGCGCTTTTGCCGGGACGACAGCCTCCACGTGCGGGAAGTTATGACGAAGGAGATGGTCGTCACCGAGGGAAAGCCCTCCGTGGACGACGCGCGGCAGAAATTCGACAAGCACCGCATCGAGAAGCTCCCGGTGATCGACGATTCGGGCCACCTGACTGGGCTCATCACCGTGAAGGACATGGAAAAGCAGGAAATGTTCCCCCACGCGGCCCGGGACTCCAAGGGCCGGCTCATCGTGGGCGCCGCGATCAGCAATAACGACTGGTCCGTCCGCATTCCCCTCCTCATCGAATCCCACGTCGACTTCGTGGTCCTCGACACCGCTCACGGCGACTCGAGGGGCGTGATCGAGGCGGTGCGCCAGATAAAGGCGAAATACCCGGACCTGCCCGTGATCGGCGGGAACGTGGCCACCGCTTCCGGCACCAAGCACCTCATCGAGGCGGGCGCGGACGCCGTGAAGGTCGGCGTGGGCCCCGGTTCCATCTGCACCACCCGCATCGTCTCCGGCGTGGGCGCGGCCCAGTTCTCCGCCGTGTGGGAATGCGCGGAGGAAGCGGCGAAGACCGCGACCCCGATCATCGCCGACGGCGGCATCAAGTTCTCGGGGGACATTTCGAAGGCGATCGGGGCCGGCGCGAACGTGGTGATGATCGGAAACCTCTTCGCGGGACTCAAGGAGTCCCCCGGGCGGGAGATCATCTTCGACGGGCGCATTTACAAGGAATACCGCGGAATGGGCAGCCTCGGGGCCATCAAGGACGGCTCGGGCGACCGCTACGGCATCGCCAAGGACGAATCCCCGGTTCCCGAGGGAATCGAGGGCCGCGTGCCCTACAAGGGCGAGCTCAAGAGCTTCCTCCACCAGCTCGTTTCCGGCCTCCGGAAGGGCATGGGCTATTGCGGTTGCAAAACCGTCGAGGAATTGAAGAACTACCGTAAATTTGTTAGGATAACCGCGTCGGGTCTCCGCGAAAGCCACGCTCACGACGTGACCATCACGCAGGAGGCGCCGAACTATTCCCGACACTAAGTAGGTAGCCATGAACGTTGTCGTTATCGGAGCCCAGTGGGGTGATGAAGGGAAGGGGAAAATCGTGGACTATTTGGCCTGCGATTCCCACTGTATCGTGCGGTTTTCCGGCGGGGCGAACGCCGGCCACACGATTGTATCCAACGGGGTCCAGTACGCGCTGCACCTGGTCCCGTCCGGAATCCTCCACCCGAACAACGTCGTCTACCTGGGCGCCGGCATGGTCATCGATCCCGAGGCCCTGTTCACGGAGCTCGCCATGCTCACCGAGAGGGGCGTTCCGTGGGAAGGCCGGGTGTTCATATCCGACCGGGCCCACATAGTGCTTCCCCGGTACCGCGAGCTCGACAAGAAGCACGACGCGGCGCGCAAGCGCCCGATCGGCACCACCGGCCGGGGTATCGGAACCACCTACGCCCTCAAGAGCGAGCGAGACGGCATCCGTCTCGCGGACCTCACCTGGAAGGAGAAGATGGACGACCTGGAAGACGCCGACCGCGCCTTCCTCGCGCCCTTCATGGACCGCCTCATGGCGATGAAGGTGAACCTCACCGCCGAGCTTTGGAAGATGCGCGGGAAAAAGGTCCTCTTCGAGGGCGCCCAGGGCGCGCTTTTGGACCTCGATCTCGGCACCTATCCCTACGTGTCCTCGGGCTTCTCCTCCTCCGCCGGCGCCGCGATCGGCGGCTGCGTGGGCCCCCGGGCCATAGACAAGGTCCTCGGGGTGTTCAAGGCCTATTCGACCCGGGTCGGCAACGGCCCCATGCCCACGGAATTCGACGCGGACAACCAGAGCGAGCTCTATAACTTCGTGCGGGAAACCGGGCGCGAGTACGGGGTCACCACCGGGCGTCCCCGCCGCTGCGGCTATCTCGACCTGGTCGCCCTGCGTTACGCCTGCCGCTCGAACTCCATCGACGACCTGGTGCTTACCCACCTGGACGTGTACGATACCCTCGACGAGATCGAGGCCTGCGTGGGTTACCAGATCGACGGCAAGGTCACCGAGGATTTCCCCGCTTCGATCGAGGAGCTGAACGCCGCGAAACCGGTCCTGAAAAACTTCAAGGGCTGGAAGGCTTCCCTGAAGGAATGCCGCGACTACGACGCCCTTCCGGCGGAAGCCCGGAAGTACGTGGAGTTCATCGAAGCCTACTGCGAGACCCGGATCGGCATTATCTCCGTGGGCTACGACCGGAAGGAAACCTTCATCCGCAACGATGTCTGGTCGAAATAATTTGACTTTTCGCCGCATTCGGCGTACGATGAACCAATGAAAAAAAAGTGGCTGTCCCTTGGGGCAGCCCTTTTTTTTAAGCGCAACCTTTGGGCGCGATGACGTGTCTAGGTTTGAATAGAGGAGCAACCAACCCATCATGCAGACGATCGACGATCTCCATTCCTACACCGTGCCGGCGCTTTTCGCGAACAGCGTCGCGAAATTCCCCGAGAGGCCTGCCCTTTCCATCGTAGACCACGAACCCATAACCTATGCGGACCTGTCAGAGCGGGTTAACGCCACGAGAAATATCTTGTGGAATCTCGGGGTACGGAAAGGGGACAAGGTCGCCATTTTCGGTATTTCCAGCCCCAACTGGGGTATTGCCTATTTTTCGATCAGTACGCTCGGCGCCATCGCGGTGCCTCTTTTACCCGATTTCAGCCAGAAAGAGGCGGAAACCTGCCTGTCCCACGCGGAAGTCAAGACGCTGTTCGTGACCAAGCGCCTCGGCGAAAAGATCGCCGATCCCGCCAAGCTGGGAATTTCCTCGGTTATAAGCCTCGACGATTTTTCCGTTCAACGTGGATCTTTGGCTACCGACGGCGTCGCGCCGGAGGTAGAGGTGCTCGAGGGCGACATCGCCTCTATCATCTATACCTCGGGAACCACCGGCCGCTCGAAGGGCGTAATGCTCACCCACAAGAATATCGTTTTCGACGCCATCGGCGGGCAATATTTCCAGCGGATCAATAAATACGACGTCGCCCTCTCGATTCTGCCCATGTCCCACGTGTACGAGTTCACGATCGGCTTCCTGATGTTCATGCTGAACGGCGCCGCGGTGTACTACCTCGAAAAGCCGCCGACGGTGACGATTCTCCTTCCGGCCATGCTCAAGGTCCGGCCCACCCTCATGCTCAGCGTGCCCCTGATCATGGAAAAGATCTACAAGAACAAGATCGTCCCGACCTTCACCTCGAAGCCCTCGGTGGCCCGCTTGTACGCGAAGCCCTTCTGGCGCAAGATATTCCACCGCATCGCGGGCCTTTCGCTCAAGAAGACCTTCGGCGGAAGGATGAAATTCTTCGGGATCGGCGGCGCGAAGGTGGATCCCGTGGTGGAACGCTTCATGAAAGAGGCGAAGTTCCCCTACGCGATCGGCTACGGGCTTACCGAAACCGCGCCCCTCTTGGCCGGCGCGGGGCCCAAAAAGACCTTCGTCGGCGGCGTGGGCAAGTTCATGCCCGGCGTCGAAGCCAAGCTCCTCGACCCGGATCCCACGACCGGGGTAGGCGAGCTCGTCGTGAAGGGGCCGAACGTGATGCTTGGCTATTACCGCGACCCCGAGATGACCGCCTCGGTATTTACCCAGGACGGTTGGTTCAGGACCGGCGACCTCGGCTCTCTCGACGCGAAGGGACGCCTCGCCCTCAAGGGACGGTCGAAAAACATGATACTGAACGCCGCGGGCGAGAATATTTACCCCGAGGACATCGAATTCGTAATCAACCAGCATCCCTTCGTGGTGGAGTCCCTCGTGGTGGAGGGGGAGAATTCCTCCCTCGTCGCCTACGTGCAGCTGGACAGCGAGAAAATCGAGGCCGAATCGAAGAAACGCCAGGCCGAGGGCGGTAAGCCCCAGTCGGTACAGGAAATGGCGGGGCAGCAGATTCAGGCCATGTCCTCCGCCGTATCCGGCGCCGTCGGCGGCGCGGTTTCCGCGGCGGGCCACATTATGCAGTACAAGACCGAGGAAATGGTCAACGAGATCAGGTTTTTCGTGAACGACAAGGTGAACCGGATTTCCCGGATCGACCGCGTCGAGTTCATCGAGCAGTTCGAGAAAACCGCGAGCCAGAAAATCAAGCGCTACATCTACACGATCGTCAAGCACGCCCACCACAACAGTTGAGGCCGCGATCCCGGGACTTCGGTCCCGGGCCGGTTCCCGGTAACGATTCCCGCGTTCCCGGTAACGCGTTTCATTTCAGGGTAAAGCGCACGGGATAACGGTAACGGACCGCCACGGCCCTTCCGTTCGCCCGGGCGGGCTCGCACCTCGCGCCTTCCAGGGCCTTGAGGGCCGCCTCGGCGAACCCGTAGCCCGGATCCTTCAGCACCTCCGCCTTTTGAATCCTTCCTTCCGCGTCGATATATAGCTCGAGATATACCACCCCTTCAATGCCCCTCCTGAGCGCGAGGGGGGGATATTCGACGCGGGATAGGATGTCCGCGGTCGGGATTTTCGGGATTTCCGATATCTTTTGCTGGGGCAAATAGCCGCTTTCCGCCGGAGCGGAGGGTTCCGTCGCCGTTTCGGGTTCCGCGGCGGGCGCGGCGCTCACCGTCGGCGCCATGGCGGGCGGCGGTACCCGCTCAGAAGGCTCCTCAACCGCGGGTTCCCCTGTCTCCCCGGGCGCTTGGGCGGGCAGGGCCGTCGCCGGCGACTTTCGGGTCTGCGGGGGAGCGTAATCTTCCACGTCCACGAGCTTGAATACCGAGGCTTCCCGGGCCGATGGGGTAGAAGCCCGGTGGGCGGGGAAGCGGATCCAGGCGAAGGCCGCGAGGTGGAGGAGGGCGGCGAGGCCGAGGAAGGCCAAAACGCGAAACTTGCCCGAAAGGAAGCCCATTACGGCGCCTCCCGGACCGCGAAGCCAACCGTCCGGTGCTGGAGCCTTTGTAGGACCTTCACTACCCGGTCCACGTTACGGTACGCCGTGGCGCGGTCGGCGACCACGGTTATCCGCGTTTCGGGCCGTTCGGCGACGGTTTCGGCGACGAGGGACTCCAATACAGCCCAGTCCACGGCCATTCCCCCCGCGAAAACGGCGCCTCCCGCGTCGACCCATATTTCGAGGCTTGCCGCTTCCCCGATCCGTTCGGCGTTTTCCGCCTCGGGATACTCGACCGGCGCCTCGCGACCCCGGCCGATCAGGGATATGAGCATCATGAAGATCAAGAGGAGAAAGCCGATATCCGACATGGATGAAAGGGGAATGAAGGGCCTGTTACGCTTTCGTGCAAGGTCGATCACGGTTCGCTCCCGCCCATCCCGAAGGAGAAGTTCTCCACCTTGTGGCCGCGGACGTCCTGAATCGCCTCGACCACCGACTGCCAGGGGGCGTCCGGGTCGACGACGAGGAGAAAGGTCATGTTCGGGTACTTCGCCTTCTTCGCGAGTATCGCGTCCTTGAGTTCCCCGTCCGCGATCTCCCTTCCCCCGAGGCTCAAGGCGCCCGTCGCGGACAGGGATACCCGGAGCAAGTCTTCGCCCATGGCGACCTTCGGCGTCGCGGGATCCGGGAGGCTCACGAGGAAGCCCCTGTCCGTGCCGAAGCCGGCGATTACGATAAAAAAAACGATCAGGATGAAGGACAGGTCGTTCATGGCGCCCGACTCGCCGCCCTCCGGCGGTTTTCGCCGAGTGAAGGGGTTTTTCATGCCCCCGCGCTTCCCGGTGCGCCCGTCTCGAGCAGGGTTGCCTCAAGGTCGCTCACCGCCTTCGTGACGTCCGCCGCGAAGGTATCCACCCGCTGGATAAGGAGGTTGTAGGTCAGGAGCGCCACGATCGCTATGCCGAGGCCGAAGACCGTCGTGATGAGGGCCTCGTAAATTCCGTTGGCCACCAGCTGGGCGCTCACCTCGGCGGCCCTCGCGATGGACCGGAAGGCGCCGATCATGCCGGAGACGGTGCCGAGAAAGCCCGTGAGGGGCGCGAGGGATGCGAGGGCGGTCAGGTAGCCGAAGCCGTTCTCGAGCCGGCGGATCCGTTCCCGGGCTTCCGCCTCGGCGGCCTTTTCCATGCGCCGCTCCCCGAAGCGGGCGTTGCGCACGAGGGCGAGTAGTATGGACGCCGACGCGTTACGCCTTGGTTCGGCTTCGAGGGCCAGTTCCGCGGCGGCTATGCCCCCGTTCCGGAGGAGAGATTCCACGGTTTCCCTGAGGGCCCCGACCCCGAGCCTGTGCCACGCGAGATAGGCGATCCGCTCGACCGATAGGGCGATCGTCGCGACGGAGAAGGCGAGAAGGGGCCACATGAAGGGTCCCCCGAGTCTGAAAAGCCCGATAAGGCTCAATTCTTCGTTCATATTAGCGCTCCGTTTTTTTCAGGGGTATTCTACCGCATCGGGGTCGGAGGCGCCATCGGTCGGAGAAAAGAAAGGGCGCATCCCGCGGCGTTCCCCGCGGCGATGCGCCCTTTTACGGAAGTTACGACCGCCTTCCCGGAACTAGAAGCGTATGCCGAAGAAGAACGACTGGTACATTTCGGTCGAGTCGTTCCAGAGGGGCTTCGGGGCCTCGCTCCGGCCCGAGGCGAAGGCCGCGTCGTTGAAGCCGATTATATGCACGTCCATGCTCACGCCGGCGAATATGCCGAAGTGCTTGGTGAAGTTGAGGTTGAGCGTCGCCCGCATGGAGGGTACCAGCCAGTTTTCGAGCACGTCGCCGACGGCGCGCATGATCTCGTCGTCCCGCTCCTCGGCCTCGCTCGTGCCGTCCTGCACCCCGGAGTACGCGTCCCGTATCGCGTCGATCCTCGACTCGAGGCTTTTCATCGCCGCGGAATCGAAATATTGCTTGGCGATAAGCTCCAGGTCGATCGAGATGCCCGTTGGCTCGCCCAGCTTCGTGCCGATCCCGTACCCGAAGGCGAACCGGGACCCGGAGAAATCGTTGGATCCCCCGATCAGGGCCGTGGTAAAGAGGTATTTCGAGCCGCCCTGATACTGAAGCCAGACGTTGTCGTCGCCGTCCCACCAGACCGATGTGGACATGACCCCGTCGGCGATGAAGTTGAGCACGCCGATGGGGAGGCCGTTCACTTCCTTGGCCACGTTGATCACGCCGATCTGCACGCCGTTCAGGGTACCCGCCACGTTCAGGAAGCCGGATATCTGGACGCCGTTGCTGGTGGACGGGGCTATGTTCAGGAAGCCCGCGTACTGCGCCCCCGAAAAGCCCTGGCCCGCGATATTCATGAAGCCCGCGCCCTGGAACCACCTCGCGTGGCCCGAGACGGTGTTCATGAAGCCCGCGCCCTGGATTCCGTCGAAGTCGCCGGAGGCGATGTTCATGAAACCGGCGCCCTGGATACCTATGGCGTCCCCGCCGCCGGAAAGCACGTTCATGAAGCCCGCGCCCTGGATGCCCGTCATGTCCCCGGAAAGGGTGTTCATGAAGCCCGAGGCCTGGATGCCCGTGAGGCTGCCGGTAATGAAGCCGCCGAAGGCCGAGACCTGCATGCCCGTCACGTCGTGGTTCTGGGCCATGAAGAGGCCGAGGGAGATGTTCACGTCGTCCTTCGGGGTTCCCGGCGCCATGAGGCCGGGTACGAGGCTGATCGTGAAGGGCACGAGCTCGCGGTCCGGTTCCTCTTCGGGGACTTCCCGCGCCTTCTCCTCGGGACCGCGGATTCTCGCGAAGCCCTTGGGGATCTCGGAAAACCCGGTCATGTCGAGGGCGAAGCGCG
The DNA here is from genome assembly GCA_003245785.1 of Spirochaetales bacterium. Taxonomy (GTDB): domain Bacteria; phylum Spirochaetota; class Spirochaetia; order Treponematales; family Treponemataceae; genus Teretinema. Next base: position 8,071 of record QKCE01000304.1, read on the forward strand.
AGCCGTCGGGTAGGTAAATCGTGTCCTGGAAGGTCTTCTGGGCGTTGAGCACCGTGACCTGGTACACCCCGGCGGAGAGGGCGAGCACGAGTTCCGTTCCCTTGATCTTGTTGATCTCGGAGACGAGCTGTCCCCCCGGGGCACGGAGGAAGAACCTTCCCTCGGCGGCCTTCGGGAAAACCAGGGTCGCCTCGGCCTGGGTAATGTCGGTGAGGACGAGGTCGCCCGAGCCGACGAGGGTGATGTTGTAGGACGGATGCTGGGGGCCCGCCAGGGCCGTCTCGGTTTGGGAGAGGGTCTGGTTGAAGGCGTAATAGTAGAGCTCGTTCAGCGAGACCTTACCGTCCATGTTCGCGTCGGCGGCGCCCCGGAGGCCCGTCACGAGGGCCTGGGTGAAATACGAGGCCTGGATCGCGTCGGATTCCTGGGACGCCTCGGTTTCCGAGCTCGAGGACAGGTACGCGTGGCCCTGGACTACCGAGGAGTCGTCCACGAGGAAGGGCTTTTCCCGGGAACCGCCCTTGGAGCGGATGAAGTTGCCCGAATAGCAGGAATCGAGCATGACTACGTGCACGTCGGTCGGGACCTTCGTGAGCGCGGCCTTCAGTTCGGGGTAGGGATAGGCGTCGTCGCCGAGAAGGAATTCGGTCTCGTCGGAGTGGCCGGAGTAATAGAAAAGGAACTCCGTCCGCTTCGCCTTGCCCTTGTTTTTCTCCACCGCGGCGCCGAGGGCGCGGAACGCGGCGTCAATCTCGCCCTTGGAGGGATCCGAGAGGATTATGGAATTCTCGGGCTTGACCCCGCCTATCTCGAACATGGTCGCGGCGAGGCGCGAGGCGTCGGTTACCGCGTAGCGGAGCGTCGCCCGCCCCGCGCCGCCTGAGTTGGAGGCCACGTAGAGGGCGTACCGTTCCACCGGGAGGGATTCCCCCGGGGCTTTCGCGCCGTCGGCGGCGAAGGCGGCTCCGCCCGTTCCGGCGCCGGGGGCGAGGGCTAGCGAAAGGGCGAGGCAAAGCTTTATCGCGAGGCCGGCGTCGAAGCGGCCGGCGGACAATCGTTTTTTCATTGGAATACCCCTCATTTGCGAAGGAGGACGTCCGTCTCCCGGGTGCCGCCCGGAAGGAGCGGCTCGAGGGCAAAGGATCCCGTGCGGTGAATCCGCGCGAGGTTGGAAAGGTCGTGCTTCAGGTCCGCGAGGGAAAACTCCCTGGTCCCGGTCACGAAGATGAAGCGCTCGAATTTGGGCGCGTCGTCGAGGCGGTAGGAAAAGGCGAGGTCGATCTCGCCCCCCGTTTCCAGCTTGCCGCTCGCGTTGCCCGAGTCGGGGAAATGCTGGGTCACGGTGCCGTTGCCGTCCACCGAGAGGATGGCGCCCCAGGCGTCGCCCCCCGCGGAGTAGCGGAGCTGGAGCACGTCGTTCTCCCGCGCCGCCTCGCCGCTCGAGAGGAGCTCCGCCCCGTCGGCGGTCTTACGGTATACGTGCAGCGCCGGTCCGCCCTTCACGCGAACCTCGTAGGAATCCCCCGAAAGGGGAAGCGCGCCGCCCAGGCTCGCCGAAAAACGTTCCGGCGACGCGAAATAGGCGAAGGCCCCGACGATCGCGAGGCAGGCCGCCGCGGCGAGGGGGACCGCGGCGAAAAGCCGCGACCTCGTCACCGGGGGAAAGCGGAGCGTCCGCGTTTCCTTTCCGGCCGCGGAACCCCCGTCTAGCCGGGCTTTCACCGCGTCCCTCATGGCCGAGGCGGGATACCGCGAGAGAATCTCGAGGTTCTCCTCTTCCAGGGCAGCCGCCCGCGCCCGCTCGGCCTCGTTCGCCGGCGAAGACTCCTTCAAAAGTATCCGTTCTATGAACAGGTCAGGTCGATTCATGATTACTCTCCCGCGCATGCCAGGGCCCTTCGTCGCAATCCGGCGAGGCGCTTTCGCACGCCGGAAACCGACAGGCCCGTTTCCTTCGCGGTCTCCTCGAGGGTCAGCCCGTCCACATAATGCAAGGTCGCCATGTAGCGGGTGTCCTCTTTGGTTTCCCCGAAGACGTAGTCCAGAAAGAGGGAGGTGTCCACAAGCTCTTCGTGCTGACGGGAACCGTCGGCGATGCCGTCCAGCAGATGGTCTATCTGCGGGGCGTACCGAACCCGGTCCGAACGGATCCTGTTCAGACAGAGATTGGTCGCCACGGTCCAGAAAAGGCTCGAGCATACCGAGTCCATCCGGTCGCGGCGCTCCAGGATGCGGACGAATACGTCCTGCATCACGTCAAGCGCCTGGTCCTCGTCGCCTAAAAGAAACCTGCAACGTCGCAGGACCATGGGCCCGAACCGTTCGTAAAGCGTCTCGAAGTTGTCTAATGTCATGTATCCGGGCTGTGTCATGGTCTGTTCCGTTCCCTGCATTCAATACTGTAACCCGGGGACCGGTCAATAGCGTTACCGCGAATCAGGAGGATTTAACGAAAAACATATCCATAGAGCCCTTTCCCTTGACTTCAACTCCCTCGCGACGCTCCAGGGGGACGCGGTCGGCGACCAGGGCGGCGGTGACGCCGGAAAGGTTTATCCGCATGGGGAGGGAATTCGATTCCATGCGCGAGGCGGTGTTCACCGAATCGCCGAACACGTCGTAGATGTATTTGTTGGTGCCCACTATTCCTGCGACCGCGGGGCCCGAGTGTACCCCGATCCGGATTTCCCATTCCTGCCCGCCCCGGGCGTTCCGCTCCTCGAGGAAGGCGATCATGTCCCTGGCGGCCCCGACCATGCGCCCCGCGTGGTCCTCGAGCCGGTCCGGGATTCCCGCGGCGGCGAGGTAGGCGTCGCCGATGGTCTTGATCCTCTCGCAGCCCCGCTTCGCCATGATCGCGTCGAAGCCCGTGAAGATGTCGTTGAGCTCGGCGATGAGCGTCGCGGGGTCGAGGGTCTCCGCCTTGCCGGTGAAATTCACGAGGTCCGAGAAGAGGAAGGTGACCTCCGGGAAGAGCTCGGGCTCGCATTTTCCCGTCTTCTTGAGTTCCTCCGCCACCGCGGCGGGGAGGATGCTCAGCAGGAGCCGCTCGGACTTTTGGCGCTCTTCCTCGACGGCGCGCCGGGCGGCGCGCAGATTGAGGTGGGTCCCCACGCGCGCGATGACTTCTTCCTTCTGGAAGGGCTTGGACACGTAGTCCACGGCCCCCGCGCGGAAGCCTTTCACCTTGTCCTCGATCTGGTTCAGGGCCGAGATGAAAATGACCGGGATGTCCGCGGTGTCCGGATCGGACTTGAGGATCGAGATGGTCTCGTAGCCGTCCATGTCGGGCATCTTGATGTCGAGCAGGATAAGGTCGGGCTTCGCCTTCTTCGCGATCTGGATCGCCCGCTCCCCGTTCTTGGCCTGCAGGGGGTAAAAGCCCTCCTCCACCAGGGTGCCCGAAAGGACTTTCAGGTTTTCCTCGATGTCGTCGACCACGAGAATGCGGCTTTGCTCGGTTTCCATGTCGTTCCCCTTGCTTTTCAAAATAAAAAAAAATTTACTTTCATTCGCCGCCGGACGGGCTTGCGGCTTCCTGCCCCGGCGACCGACCTGTCTCCCGCCGGAGCCCTTGGGTCAGAACCAGGGCCCCGCTGCAGCGGGATCGCCGGCGCGTTCCCTCAGCTTCCCAGCGCGTCGAGAACCCGCTGGAGGCCTTCCTCGTCGAAGCCCTCGGCGTAATACCGGACGAGGGCGGCGAAATCCCGGTCCCGGTCCCTCAGGGAATCGGCCAGGGTCCCGATCGCGGTGAAGTCGTTGATCATCAGGCTGTCGGCAAGGGCGCGCACCGCGTCCTTGCCGATCCGGGCGGCGACGTCCGCGAAGTCGAGGCCGTCGAAATCCGGGACGGTCTCGGCGTTGACCGCCTCGACGGTCTCGTATTCGAGGGCGACGGACGACTTGTCCCTGATGAGGGCGAAGAGGGCCGAGCGCTTGAAGGGCTTGGCGAGGAAGCCGTCGAAGCCCGACTCGAGGATCTTTTCCTCGTCGTTCACGAAGGCGCTCGCCGTCAGGGCGAACACCGGGGTTTCGGCGATTTCCGGGGTTTCGCGGATTTTTTTCGTCGCCTCGTAACCGTCCATGACTGGCATCTTGATGTCCATGAACACCAGGGCCGGCCGGAACTCGAGGGTTCGCTCCACCGCGATCCGCCCGTTTTCCGCCTCCATCGTGAGGAAGCCCGCGCCCTCGAGCATCTCCTTGAGCACGAGCCGGTTGAGCTCCTTGTCGTCCACGATGAGCACCGTCGCCTCGGTGCCCTTCTTGACCGCCACCGCCACGTTCTCGTTCTTGTCTTCCGGGAGGGCCTCGTCCGTCTCGGGGAGGTCCACCGCGAAGCTGAAGACGCTCCCCTTGCCGCTCTCGCTCTCCACGTCGAGCCTTCCGCCCATCATTTGGATGAAACGGGAGGAAATGGCGAGCCCGAGGCCCGTACCGCCTTCCTCGTCGTTCGTCGAAGCCTGGGCGAAGGGTTCCATGATGGCGTCCAGCTCGTCCTTCGGGATCCCCTTGCCCGTGTCGGTGACCGAGAAGCGGATCTTCCCCGCGTCCGGGCCGACGGTAATGCCGATTCCCCCCTCGGCGGTGAATTTCACGGCGTTGCCCACCAGGTTGATCATGACCTGCCGGAGCTTGCCGAGGTCGCCCCGGACCCGCTCGGGCAGGGTGCCCGCGTATTCCACGTAAAAGCCGAGGCCCGCCTTCTTGCAGCGCAGGGAAAACATCTCGTGGATGTCCTCGACGAAGCGGGTCGGGCTGAATACCGTCGGGTGGAGCTCGTGCTTGCCCGCCTCGATCTTGGAGATGTCGAGGATGTCGTTGATGAGCGAGAGCAGGTGTTCCCCCGAGCGGGAGATTATGTTGATCTTCTCGAGCTGGCTTTCGGTCAGGTTCTTGTCGGTCACGAGGAGCTGGGTAAAGCCGAGGACGGCGTTGAGCGGGGTGCGGAGCTCGTGGCTCATGTTCGCGAGGAATTCCGACTTGAGCCGGTTCGCGTTTTCCGCCGCGAGCTTCGCCTTCTTCAGGGACTCCTCGATTTCGACCTGGGCGCTGACGTCCCGGAGTATCGCGGTGTAGACCGTCGCTTCTCCCGAATCGCTGGAGCTCACGTTGCTCTCGACGAGCACGCGCTCCCCGGACTTACGCACGGCCCAGAGCCTGCGAAGCCCTTCGGCCTTCCCGAAAATGTCGCCCATGGGGGCGGTACCTTCCCGCGCCGCCTTCGCCTCTTCGGCGCAACACGGGTCATTGTCCGGGAATTCGAGTATCCGGGCCACGTTCAGGCCGGAGGATTCCCCGGCGCCCCAGCCGAAGAAGCGCTCCGCCGCTGGGTTGAACACGAGAATTCCGCCCTTGGAATTGAAGGAAATAACCGGGTCGGCGGCCATGGTGACGAGGGCCTCGAGTCTCCTGCTTGAGCTGTCGAGCTCCGCCTGCTGGCGCGCGATGAGGGTATTCACTTCCCTGAACAGGTCGGTGAACTCGTCGTTCGAGACGATGGTGATGGCGGAAACCTTTCGCGCGTTTCCCATGTTCAGTTCCCTCAGGCGGTTTTCCATGGAGCGGATGGGGTACTTGAGCATCTGCTTGATCTGCATCGCCATCTCGACGACCAAAAGCAGGTAGATGAGGGTCTTCGCGAATACGACCTTCAGGGCCGACTCGACCCGCGAATCGTGGAAGAACGCCCCGAAGAATTCCTGGGTGGTCGACAAGCCTTGCCGGCTTCCCGGAAGCTGCATGCCGAGGTCGAGGAAGTTGGACGAGGTGTCGTAAAGCTGCATCAGGATGAAAAACACGACCGCGGAAAATATCAGCACGATTTTGGAGAAGAGGGAGGAACGCTTCAGCGGGACGTCCGGGTCGTAGGCGAGGGCCGCCCGCTTCGCCGGGAAGAGGAGGTTGTCCACGTTGATGGAAATGATCGTTCCGGAGAGAAAGCCCTTGGAAATCGCGTTGAACAGGGCGAGCTGCTTGGGGCCGGAAAAGTTCGCCAGCCAGTTGCCCCCGTCGGAGGCGGATTGCAGGGCGTCCGACGCGAGGACGAGGTGGACGATACCGTTCGCCAGAAAGGCGAGGACCGAAACCCCGATTATGAAAAGGTGCAGGGTGTTGAGCCGGCGGATGACCCGGTTCGCGTCGCCTACCCCGCAGTGGCCGGTGGTGCAGGAACAGAAAAAGTTCACTACCGGCAGGAGATACCAATGGACCGCCACCGCCGTGAAAACGATGAATGGCCAGAATTCCTTCAGGCTCGCGGCCGAGAATAGGGCGTTTCCCGCGGCCTTGAAAGCCTCGGAGAGGCTCGCGCCGTTGAAGGCGGTGATGAATAAAACCAGGGACGGTATGCCGACCAGCACGGGAAACAGCATGAACCGAAGCGCCCGGAGGTAGAAAACGCTCCGCGTATCGGGTCCGTGCCCGAGGGGGCCTCCCCGCATCCGCGAGGCGCGGAATCTTTTTGGTCTCATGGTATCAATATACTATAAAAAAAGGGCGGAACCACGGGTCCGCCCCTTAATTAACCGCGTAAAAAAAGAATCCCGCCTATTCCCAGCCGAAGGTCGCCGGCGGCTTGTTCGTCACGTCGTAAAAGACCGCGTCCACGAAGCCCAGGGCCTTGATCCGCTCGAGGATCCTGCCGAGGACCGCGAGGTCGAGATGGGCGAAGCGGGCGGTCATGACGTCTTCCGACACCACGGGCCGGAGGACGATGGCGCAATGCCCCGTTTCGTCGGCGGAACAGGGAATGTTGATGGTGAGGTGCTGGAAGATCGAGCGGTAGAGCCCCGCCATCTTGAGCTCGTCGAGGACGATCGCGTCGGCTTCCCGGGTCTGGTCGAGCCGCGGGCGGTCGCACCAGAGTTCCCGGAGGGTCAGGTCGACGGGGTCCCCGTCCTTACCGGTCCGGCGCCACAGCTCGAGTACCGTGCGGTTCACCTCCTTCACCTGGTTCGTGACGCGGGACGAGGCGGCCTCGAGGGCGTCCCATCCGGGGAAGCGCTCCATGACGGAGGGGAAGGAAAGGACCGCCGGGAAGCGGTAGGTGCGAAAGTCTCCCTGGACGCCGACGGAGCGCACGGGAAGGGCCGAAAGCGTCGGGCCTCCGGAGGGGAAGTCCCCGGAAAGGTCGAATCGCGCGAGGGCGGCGAGGGTCGCGTCGAACTCGGCCCGGTCCCTGGCGGCACCCTCGGCGTCCGGTCCCGGGCTCGCGAGCACGTTGATGGAAAGCCCGGGTCCCGGGAAGGGGTGGCGGTACACGAGCCCGTCGGCGAGGCCGATCTTCTTGCCGATGATGCGCACCTCGTCCTTGTAGAGGTCCTTCAGGGGCTCCACGATGAGGCCCTTCTCGATCAGGGCCTGGATGCCCTCGACCCGGTTGTGGTGGGTCTTGATGACGTGGGAATTGCTGGTGCCCCCCGACTCGATGATGTCCGGGTAGAGGGTCCCCTGGGCGAGGAGCCATTCGGACTCGTCCAGGCCGATTCTCTTGACCACCGCGTCGCGCACGGTGATGAAGGTCTCGCCGATGGCCTTCCGCTTTTTCTGCGGGTCCGCCTCGTGGTACACGGCCTTGAGAAAGGTCTCGCTCGCGTCCTCCACGATGAAATTCGTGAAGCCCGCGTCGCGATACCGTTCGGCGATGATCGCGCTTTCCTGCTTTCGCATGAAGCCGTTGTCGATGTGGAGGCCGAGCACCCGGTCCTGGCCGAGGGCCCGGTTGAGGAGGGCGAAGGCGACCGTGGAATCCACGCCGCCCGAGAGGAAGAGGAGCACCTTTCGGGACTTTCCGTCCCCGGGACCCGCGTGGGTGTCGCCGGGGGAGTGGGGCTTTCCGTCGGCGGAATCGCGGATGTGCTCGAGAATGAGGTCGAGCACCCGGTCCTGGCTCCAGTTTTTTTCCATTCCGCAAATTTTCGCGAAATTGCCGAGGATTTTATCGCCCTCGGGGGTGTCTTTTACCTCCACGTGGCACTGGAGGCTCCACCGTTTCAGTTCGGCGTTCTGGAGGGCGGCGAAGCGGCAGTCCCGGGTGGAACCGACGACCTCGAAGCCCTCCGGCAGGTCGGTCACCTCGTCCTGATGGCTCATCCATACCTGGGTGGGGAGGGCGATGCCCTCGAGGAGGGGGCAGGGGGGCGCTTTATCGGAATCCGCGGGGGCGCCCAGGCTCGCGATGCCGAACTCGCCGACCGCGGCCTTTCGGACCGTTCCGCCGTAGCTTTGGGCCATGAGCTGGTGGCCGTAACAGAGCCCGAGAATGGGAACGGGGAGGCTCAGGATTTCTTCGTTGAACTGGGGAAGGTCCTTTTCGTAGACCGAGGAAGGCCCTCCGGAAAGGACGATGCCCTTCGCGCCCTCGAAGGCGGAAAGGGGAGAGGAAGGCATGGCGATTTCGGAATAGTAACCGAGGAGGCGGAAGCGCTTCGCGATCAGGTGGGCGTACTGGCTACCGAAATCAAGGACGATTATTTTGTGGTGTTCCATGACCCAGCATAACAGATGGCCGGGGAAAAGGGGAAGGGCGGTAAGGGGCCCGCGGGCGAAAGATGCGCGATATTTTCCGCAGGCCCCGTCCCGGTCAGTAAATCCCGCGGCCCGCGAGCTTGTAGTCCGCGAGGGAAAGCTTCCGCCTCACGTCGATGCCGTAGGGGCACGTGGGGTTGCACTTCCCGCATTCCGTGCAGGCGTCGCCCTTTACCGCGAGTTCCGCGTAACGCGCCGAGGCCAGGTCCCGGTTGCCGAACCAGAAGCGGAGCCGCTCCTTCAACGCCCAGTCGGAGGCGTTGGTCACCGTGCCGTCCGCCATTTGCCGGTCGAACCAGCCCTCGAGGCGGAAAATGTCGGTGAGGGGGATTTTCTCCGGGCACACGAGGCAGGCACCGCACTGGCGGCATACGTAGTTTCCCAGTTCCGGGGCTTTTGAATAGAGCGCCTCGATTTCGCTTTCGGACATCGGCGTGAAGTCTTCGGCGAAGCGAAGGTCCGCTTCCAGCATTTCCCGGTTGTTGATGCCCGCCACGACTATCGAGACTGGCTGGCTGAAGGCGTAGCGGAAGGCGGCGGGAGCGGACCGCCAGAGGAGCCCGTCGCCCACGGGCTTCATGAGGATGACGGCGGCGTTCTTTTCCCTTGCCAGCGGCACGAGGGCGTCCTGAATTTCGGGAAAGTTGAAGTGGTCGTAATAGTTGATCGTGGTCATGACGGCCTCGAAGGGATACTCCTTCATGGCCCGGATAAGCACGTCCGGCTGGCCGTGCATGGAAATGCCGATATGCCGGACGCGGCCTTCCTTTTTCGCCCTGACCGCCGCTTCCATGGCGCCGCCGGGCCCGAGGATGAGGTCGAGCTCCGCGCCTGATCCCACGGCGTGCATGAGGACAAGGTCGACATGATCGGTCTTCAGGTTCGCGAGGCTTCGCGCGAGGTTCGCCTCGAAACCTTGGGCGCTCCGCTCCCCGGACTTGGTCGTCAGTATGAACTCGTTCCGGCGCCCGGCGACCGCGAGGCCGATCTTCCGCTCCGATTCCCCGTCGCCGTAGGCCGCGGCGGTCTCGATATAATTGCCACCCGCGTCGAGATACCGGTCGAGGAGCCATTTCGCCTCGCTCGCGGGAATCTCAAGGAGATGAAAGCCGCCGAAACCGAGAATGGACGTATTCAGGCCCGTCGCGCCGAAGGGTCGTTTTTGCATGCCGTGCCGCCTTGTCGAATGGGATGGGAACAGTATAGGCCCGCCTCGGGGAGGGCGTCAAATCCGCGCGGGTTTTTTGGAAAGGAGGGCTGGCTGACGTCCAAAGGACGTCAGCTTGGGAGGGAAACCTTTTATGAAAGGTTTCCCTCCCGGCGATCTTATTGGGAAACGTTACTCTACGGTGACCGATTTCGCGAGGTTCCGGGGCTTGTCGGGGTCGTTGCCGCGCTGGACCGCGCAGTAGTAGGCGTAGAGCTGGCTCGGGATGACCGAGAGCATGGGCGACAGGGGGTCGAGGGTGCGGGGGATGCGGAAGACCTCGTCGGCGGTGGCGTCGAAGTAGGGCTCGTCCTCCCAGGTGATCACGAGGACCGTGGCGCCCCGGGCCTTCACTTCCTTGATGTTCGAGTCCATCTTGTCGAAGAGGGCGGTCTGGGTGCAGATCGCGACGACCAAGGTCGATTCGTCCACCAGGGCGATGGGGCCGTGCTTGAGCTCGCCGGCGGCGAAGGCCTCGGAGTGGGTGTAGGCGATTTCCTTCAGCTTCAGGGCGCTTTCGAGGCTGACCGCGAAATCGAAGAGCCGGCCCATGAAGAAGGCCTTGGTCTTGTTGAACTGCCGGGCGGCGAAGCGCTGGATGTCTTCCTTCCGGGCGAGGAGCCTTTCCGCCAGGGCGGGGAGTGCTTCCAGCGCCTCGATATTGGCGGCGAGTTCCGCGTCGTCGATTACCTTCCGGAGGTGGCCGAACTTGAGGGCGATGAGGTAGACGCACATGAGCTGGGTCGTGAAGGCCTTGGTGGAGGCGACGGCGATTTCGGGGCCGGCCCAGGTGTACATGACGAGGTCCGCCTCGCGGGCCAGGGTCGAGCCCACCACGTTGGTGATCGCGATGATGCGGGCGCCGGATTTCCTCGCCATGCGCATGGCCGCCAGGGTGTCCGCGGTCTCTCCCGACTGGCTGATGATGATGAAAATGT
>QKCE01000208.1 GCA_003245785.1 Spirochaetales bacterium
GCGAACTGGACATCCCGCGCTTCACCCAGTACGCGAAATACCTTCAGCTACTCTACAAATACGCGGACAAGAAAATTCTCCTGAACGGCAGCTACGACGACCAGGTCGGCGCCTTCGCCCAGGGCAAGACCGCCTTCCTGCATCAGGGCAACTGGGTAGACCCGAACATGAAGCAGCTCGGCGTGACCTTCAAGATGGGCTACGCGCCCCACGCCTTCCTCGACACCCCGGAAACCGGCCTCTATCTTTTCGCCCCGAGCTGGTACTGCGTGAACGCCAAGAGCCCGAACGCCCAGGCCGCGAAGGACTTCCTCACCGCCATGGCCACGACCCCCGAGGGACAGGATTACATGGTGAACAAGGCGGGCATGATCCCGGCGTTCAAGTCCGTCACCCTGAAGCCGGCGGGACAGCTCAGCCAGGCGCTCATGGCGGCCAACGCCAAGGGCGGCAACTACGGCGTGTTCTTCGGCATGCTTCCCGACGGCGCGGGACAGAACGTGTTCGGGCCGATCTTCGACCTCTTCGCCCAGAATCCCGACAATCTCGACCAGTTCATCGCGGACATGAAGAAGGCCGTCGCGGGCCTCCCGAAGATGTAAGACACTCGCAAGGATGGGGGCGCCTCCGGGCGCCCCCCTTTTTTCATACCCCGTCGTCCGGGTAAATCCCCCGCGCCGGCCTTTGCCGGAGCGCATTTGAGGTACATGGCATGAAACAAAGTCGTATAGTCAACGCGGCCTTTCTCGCGCCCTGCCTGCTCGCCTTCGTCCTCGTCATCATCGTGCCGTTTTTCTTCGGCCTCTATTATTCGATGACGGACTGGAACGGGGTGCGGGACCAGGTTAAGTTCGTCGGATTCGCGAATTTCAAGGACCTGTTCGCCCTTCCCGACTTCCTTTATTCCTTTCTGATTACCGTCGCCTTCACCGTCATCAATATCGTCCTCGTGAACGTGGTAAGCTTCTCGCTTTCGCTCATCGTGACCAGCAAGATCCGGTTCCGCAATTTTTTCCGGGCGGGATTTTTCATCCCCTACCTGATAGGCGGAATCGTGCTCGGATATATCTGGCAATTCATACTCAACAGCATCCTGGTAGCCCTTGGCACCAGCTGGGGGATGGCCTTCCTGGAGGTATCCTTCCTGAGCAAGGCCGACACGGTCATTTGGGCCATGTCCGCGGTCAACACCTGGCAATACTCGGGGTACATCATGCTCATATACGTGGCGGCGATCCAGGGAATCCCGGCGTCTCTCATGGAGGCGGCGGAGATCGACGGGGCGCCCTTCCTCTCCCGGGTAGCCCACATACTCATGCCGATGATGGCGAACGCCTTCACCATCTCGATATTCCTCACGCTGACGACCAGTTTCAAGCAATTCGACATGAACCTGACCCTGACGAACGGCGGCCCGGCCACCCGGTTCCTGGAGGAGCCGGTCAAGGCCAGCCAGCTCCTGGCGATGAATATCTTCAATACCGCCACGGCGAACCGCATGGCCGAGGCCCAGGCGAAGGCGGTAATCCTCTTCGTCGTGCTCGTCGTCGTCTCCCTCGTGCAGGTTTCGCTCAGCAAGAAAAAGGAGGTCGAGCTGTGAAAGCCGTACCGCGCAAAGTTGGCCAGGTAACCCTCGAGGCCTTCACCGTCGTCCTCTTTCTCCTTTTCATGTTCCCCTTCGGGATGGTCGTCCTCAATTCGGCGAAAACCTCCAAGGAGATTATCTTCAACGCCATCGCGGCTCCCTCTAGCTGGGGACAGCTATTCACCAACGTGGGACTGATCTTCGGGAACCCCACGGTGCATTACCTGAACGCCTTCGCCGACAGCGCGGTAATCACCTTCTTCTCGCTCATCGTCATCGTCGTCTTCTCTTCCATGGCCGCCTGGGTTCTCGAGCGTAACAAGACGCTTTGGTCCGCCGCGATCTTCATGGCCTTCGTGGCCGCCATGGTAATTCCCTTCCAGGTACTCATGTATCCCCTGGTGAGGTGGATGCGCATCCTGGGGGAATTCCTCCACTTCCGCCTGCTCGCCTCGGTGCCCGGCATCGTGTTCGCGTACCTGGGCTTCGGAAGTCCCCTTTCCATTTTCGTGTTCCACGGGTTCATCAAGAACATACCCTACGAACTCGAGGAATCCGCGACGATCGACGGGGCTTCCCGGGCGAAAACCTTCTTCCTGATCGTGTTCCCGCTCCTCCAGCCCATCATCGTGACGGTACTGATCCTGAACGGCATCTGGATCTGGAACGACTACCTCTTGCCCCTGCTGATGCTTGGGACCAACGGCGCGGTACAAACCATTCCCATCGCGGTGACGGCCTTCGCCGGCGCCTATCTCAAGCAGTGGGACCTCATCCTTACCTCCACCCTCCTGGCCATGCTGCCGGTGATCGTCCTGTACCTGTTCGCGCAGCGTTACATTATCCGGGGAATGGTCGAGGGTTCCATAAAATAACCACGGGAGACTCGAAATGAAAATCGTATTGGTGGGCGCCGGGAGCGCCCAGTTCGGCTGCGGAATCCTCGGGGACATTTTCTGCAGCAAACGCCTCGTCGGCAGCGAGATTACCCTGCACGACATCAACCCCGCGACCCTCGGGAAGGTCCTCGAGACCGCGAAGTCTTTCATCGCCGAGCGCGGCCTCGACTACCGGGTGAACGCGACCACGGACAGGAAAGCGGCCTTCAAGGGAGCGTCCTTCATCGTCTCGTCCATCGAGGTGGGAAACCGCTTCGAGCTCTGGGACGAGGACTGGAAGATACCGCTCCAGTACGGGGCGCGACAGGTATACGGGGAGAACGGGGGCCCGGGGGGGGTCTTTCACGCCCTCCGCATAATCCCCCCCATCCTGGAGATCGTCGCCGACGCGATGGAGATTTGCCCCGAAGCGTACATCTTCAACTTTTCAAACCCGATGACCGCCATCGTCACGACCGTGAAGCGGGCGTATCCCCAGGCGAGGTTCATCGGCATTTGCCACGAGATCGGCTGGCTGGCCCGATGGCTGCCGCGCATGCTCGGGAAGCCCCTTGGGGAACTGAAGTACCGGGCCGCGGGGCTGAACCATTTCAGCTGCATGCTCGAGATTACCGACGCCAAAACGGGAAAGGACCTCTATCCCGAGGTGCGCCAAAAGGCGCCGGCCTTTTTCGAGCGCGAGCCCGGTTACAGCGACCTCTTGGACCGATACAAGGCAACCGGTATAATCGACGAGACGGAACGGTTCGACAAGGGAGGCGACGAGTCGATAAGCGCCTACCTTTGGGCTGACCGGCGCATCGCCCGGTTCATGCTGGAAAACTACGGCCTCCTGCCGATCACGACGGACAGCCATTTCGGCGAGTACCTCGGCTGGGCCTGGGACGTGGCGGACCACCGGGGGATCCTCGATTTTTACGACTATTACCGGATCACCCTGAGCCAGGCGACCCGTTACGAGATTCGCCTGGAAACCATCGAAAGGGTCGTCCCCATCATCGACGGGATAATCGGGAACGAGGGCTTCGAGGAAGGCGCCGTGAACGTGATCAACGACGGCCTCTTGCCGGACCTGCCCTCCTGGATCGCCGTCGAGGTGCCCGCGACGGTCGGCGCGGCCGGCGTCGCGGGGGTGCCCGCGATGGACGTGCCGAAGGGATTCCTCTCGCTCCTTCGCTCCTATAGCGGCGTATACGACCTGACCGCCGAGGCGATCCTGAGGAAGAGGAAGGACCTCGTGATCCAGGCCATGCTCGCGAGTCCCGTCATGCACCAGGCGACCACGGTGGCCCCCATGGTGGACCGCATGATCTCCCGGCAAGAGAGGTGGCTGGGATACCTGAAATAACACGCCGTGCGCCCGGGCGCGGGGCGGAAACGGACGGAGGGTCGCCGGGACTATGGCAACCATAAAACAGATAGCCGAAAAGGCGGGCGTGAGCCCGACCACGGTGGCCAACGTAATCCACGGCAGGACCGCCAGGGTCTCTCCGGAAACCCTGGAGAAGGTCCGCGCGATCCTGGACCGCGAAAAGTACGCCCCGAACATGGGCGCGATCATGCTCGCGCGCAGCAGTTCCCGGATAATCGGCGTGATCATGTTCCGGGAACCGAGGCGAAACGAGACCGTCCTCGAGGATCCCTTCTCGTCGAAGGTGATCGGTTCGATAGAGAGGGAGATCCGCGAGGCGGGGTATTACATGATGCTCCACGCGACGGACCACGAGGAAGACGTGCTCCGCCTCGTGGCGAAGTGGAAACTCGCCGGCCTGATACTGATTTGGGTGCCCGGCGAAATCGCGGGCATAATCCGCCGGAGCGTGGAGACGCCCGTGGTCTTCATCGACTGCGTCTTCGACGAGGACGGGCAGGAATACCATAACGTCGCCCTGGACGACGAAAAGGGCGGCTTCGAGCTGACGCGCTACTTGCTCTCCATGGGCCACGAGCGGATCGCCTTTTTCGCCGATTCCGCCTCCTGGCCCGGGACGGCGGACTTGCGCTTCGGGGGATGCAGGAGAGCCTTCGCGGAGGAGGGAAAGATCCTCGGGAACGACAGGTTCATGGTGCTTTCGAAAGATTTCGGCGAACGGCAGGAAACCTACCGGAAGCTCACCGTGCCGGAACCGCCCTTTACCGCCCTCGCGTTCTTTTCCGATTATTACGCCGCCGAGGCGATCATCTATTGCCAGGAGCACGGCATCGAGGTGCCGGGCAGGGTCTCGGTGACCGGCTTCGACGACAATATCTTCGCGCGCCTCGTGCGTCCCCGCCTTACCACGGTATACCAGGACGCGGCCCTGCGGGGCCAGCAGGCGGTCGCCATGCTTCTCGCCCTGATCCGGGGGGAGCCCCTGGAAAGCCCGAGCGTCCGCTCTCCCGTGACCCTCAAGGTCCGCGAATCGGTCGGGAAAGCCGCCCGGGACTAAAGAACCCGCGCCTCCCGGCGGTCCGAAAGCCCGGCCCTTGCCGCCTCCCATTTCCCCGCCGCATCTACCGCTCCGCAAAAAAAAGGGCAGCCCGGAATATTCTCCGGGCTGCCCTCCGGCTTTTTATGCGCCTTTCAGGAATAGCGGGTGCCGACTCAATGCGCCGGGGCTTGCATGCCGGCGATCGCCGCGTCCAGGGCCCTGCCCTCCGCGGTCTTGGTCTCGTCGGGATG
>QKCE01000263.1 GCA_003245785.1 Spirochaetales bacterium
CCATGGTTGTGAGGCACGAGGAAAGCGCGATGGCGGCGATGGCGATCGCGCATGCCGATAGCGTGCCCCTGAACGGTTTTTTCATTGGGGTCTCCAATCCGTGAATTCGCGGAGTTTTTGAAAAAAAAGCCGCCAGGCTTCCGGCGGCTATTCGGGTCGGCGGCCCGGACGGTCCCCGAGGCCTATCCCCCGGAAGGGGCGACCGTCGGGATGGACCGGGCCGTTCGGGCCTTACTTGAGCCCGAGCTTCGCCTTGTTTACCTTCATCAACTCGGTCTGCTTGGCGAGCACCTTGGCCGCGCCCTTGGCGGTGCGGAAGGCTTGCAGGTCGTTCCAGATCTTGTCGAATTCCGCCTCGCTCTTGGCGCGGAGAAGGAGCGGCAGGTCCTTACCCCACCGGCGGGCGAGTTCCTCGGAGATAAGGGCCTCGTCGGTTCCCGGGGCGAGCTGGAGCCCGTCATAGGCCGCGAAGGACTTCACGTAGGGCCGGGTCCACAGCTGGGGCTGCTCGAGGGCCGGCGAGTACTTGGCGCCGAACTGTCCCTGCCAGGCCGTGTCCATGAGCATCCAGTAGGTGTACATGACTCCGTACTGGGTTTCCTGGGCGTTCTTGTCGGTCTGGTCGAGCTTCTCGATGGCGGGAAGGAGCTGCGGGGTCCCGTTCACGGTTTCGTAGGTCACGCCGGGAACGCCCCAACAGGTATCCATCTGGCCTTCCTCGCTGATGAGGTAGTCGAGGAACTGGATCGCCCGGGCCTTGTCCTTGCAGTTCTTGGAGATCATGGTGACGGTCCAGCCGGCGATGCCGCCGCCGCCGAGGGTCGGGTCGTTGCCCTTGGAATTGCGGGGGCCTTCCACGGCAATGTAGATGGAACTCGGGTCCTTGTTATAGAGGGCCATCTGCGCGGCCTGCATGTCCCAGTTCTGGTAGAGCATCGCGAAATAGCGGCCCTGGGCGGCCTTTTCTTCCATCTGGGACCGCTTGTCCACGAATACGTCGGTCGAGAGGAGCCCTTCCTGGTTTGCCTGGCGGAAAACCTTCAGCCAGCGCACGTATTCGGGGTCGGTGCTGCGGTCGTAGAACTGGCCGTTCTTCTCGTAGGGAATCGCGAGGAAGTTCTGGAGGTAACCCTCTAGGGAGGCGTTGCCGGTGTCGGTGAACTCCTGGAGCCCGATCGGGATGATGGCCTGGCCGTTTACCGCGGGGAACTTCGCCTTGGCCGCCCGGAGGGCGCCGAGGAAGCCTTCGGGAGTGGTCATGTCCGGCTTGCCGAGGGCCTCGTACATGTCCTTCCGGACGAGGAAAGTCTGGTTCGAGGTCAGCTTGCCCTTGTAGGTCACGTAGTCCTGGGGGGTATAGGAAGCGTTGGGGTATCCGTATACCTTACCGTCCGGCTGGCGGTACCAGCCGAGCTTTTCGGGGTTCGCGACCTTGAAGAAAATGGGGTCGTAATTTTGGGCGAGCTCGTCGAGGGAAAGCACGAGTCCCGCGTCGATCATCATGCTCACCTGGCTTTCCCACCAACCGAGGGTAATCAGGTCGGGCAGGGTATCGCCGGCGATCATCGAGTTGAGCTTTTCCGCCTCGTTGCCCGCGGGCACCACGAAGCGCACGTTAACGCCGGTCTTGTCGGTGATGTACTTGGAGACCGCGGAGTCGCCCCACTGGCGGGCAAACCAGCTGAAATTCACGTACCAGTCGAACGTGATGGGCTTGTCCTTGTTCAGTTTCCAGCCGGGGGTGGACCCGGTGCCGTTCACGGTCGCCGAGCCTTGGCCCTTGGCGTCCTGCTTGCCGTTCGCGAACGCCCCCGAGGCAACGAGCCCCAGGGCGAGCGCCAGCGCGATAATCTTCCTCATATTGCTCCTCCTTACGAATCCACGGCGTACCGCCATGGCAAATTACCTTTATTGGGTCAGCCCTTTACGGAACCGATCATTACTCCCTTCACGAAATACTTTTGCAGGAACGGGTACACGCAGACGATCGGGGCGGTCGTCACCACCATGGTGGCGAGCTTTACCGACTGGGAATTAACCTGCGCCCCCGAAATGCCCACGGGCATGCTCACGACGGTCTTGGACGCCGACGCGCTCGCGATGATCCGGTAGAGAAAGGTCTGGATCGGCTGCAGGTCGGGGTTGTTCACGAAGATTACGCCCGAGAAGTAGTCGTTCCAGTGCCCCACCCCGTTGAAAAGCGCGATGGTCGCGATGACCGGCCCCGACAGGGGCAGGATGATCTGCAGGAATATCCTGAAGTCGTTCGCCCCGTCCATTTTCGCCGACTCCTCCAGGGCCGTCGGCATCTCCCGGAAAAAGGACATGAAGATGATCAGGTTCCAGAAGTTGAAAAGCGCCGGCACGATGTACACCCAGAAGGTGTTGTAGAGCCCGATGTTCTTCAGGAGGATGAAGTACGGGATGAGCCCGCCCCCGAAGAACATGGTGATCGTCCCCATCAGGAGGTACCAGCGATGCCCCATGATATGGCGCTTCGAGAATGCGTAAGCCACCATCGAGGTGAAGAACACGCTCGACACCGTGCCGATCAGGGTCCGCCAGATCGTCACGTTGAAGGCCTGGATTATCGCCTTGTCCTGGAACACCGTGCGGTAGCTCGCGAGGCTGAACTTGCGGGGCCACCAGTAAATGCCGCCGAGGAGCGTGTCGCTCGACTCGTTCAGCGAGAGGATGACGGTGTACCAGACGGGGTACAGGGTCAGGAAGCACAGCACCAGCATGAAGGCGATGAGGGCCTTGTCGAAGAGGCGCAGGTCGTTGAGCCTTCGGCGCTTCCCCGTGAATATGGGCCGGGCGCGCTCTGCGGAAGCCTTGCCCTCCTCCGCGCGGGCCTTCCCGCCCGCCGCCATCCCGTTTCCGTTTATCGTCCGTATGTCTGCCATTTGCGTTACCCCCGTCTGTCAGAACAGCGACACGTCGTTGATTCGGCGCGTCAGTTGATTCGTGGTATAGAGCAGCACGAACGCGAATATCGATTTGAAGAACCCGATCGCCGTGGCGTAGGAGAAGCGCATGCTCCGCATGGCGACGTTGAACACGTAAATGTCGAGCACGTTGCTCCTCGGGGCGTTCAGGGGATTCCAAAGCACGAAGATCTGGTCGAAGTTGGAGTTGAGAATCCCGCCGACCGCCAGGATAAGGAGAATGGTGACCGTTCCCTTGATGCTCGGCAGGGTTATCGCCATCATTTGCCGGAACCGGCCGGCGCCGTCGACCCTGGCGGCCTCGTAGAGTTCCTGGTCGATGCCCGCGATGGCGGCGAGATAGATGATGGCCGACCAGCCCAGTTCCTTCCATATATCCGACACGATCACGATACCCCAGAAATATTCCGGGTACGCGAGGAAGGTAACGCCTTCCTTCAGTACGCCGAGCCTCACGAGAATCTCGTTGATGAAACCCGTGTCGGAAAGCCAGGTCGTCAGGATTCCCCCCAGTATAACCCAGGAAAGGAAGTGCGGAAGGTAGGAGATGGTCTGGACGTAGCGCTTGAACCGCGCGTGGCGCACCTCGTTGAGGAGGAGCGCGAAAATTATCGGCAGGGGAAAGCCGATCATGAGCTTGAGCACGCTGAGGCCCAGGGTGTTCATCAGGATGTTGAGGAACTCCGGGTCCTGAACGAAGGCGATAAAGTGCTGGAAGCCGAAATTGTCCGCCCAGGGGGACGCGAGGAATTTCAGGCTGAACAGTTTCTCGGTTATTCTGTAATTCTTCTTGAACCCGGTAAGGATTCCGTACATCGGGGCATAATTGAATACCAGCATCCAGAGGACGCCGCACCAGGCCATGAACTGGAGGTATCGCTCCTCCTTCAGGCGCTGGATGAACGATTTGGATTTCTGCTTCGGTTGACTCATTGCGATCCTCTCATGGGTTCGAGTATAGCCCTGGACCTTTTACGGGGGCCATCGGGATAATTTTCAAAATGGTGTTTTTTTTTCAGATTTTCGCAACCGGTTGCCATTTATTATTGACACCGCAAACAAAGTGCCGCCATACTCAGCCTTACGATTACCGCAAGTAAAACAGGGCATTTACCCACCCGTGCGAAACAAGGAGCTCCATTATGAACGGATTGACGATCGAGGAAATTCGGGCGCGCCAAGCCGCCTCCCCGGAGGGCGCCTTCGTCGATTTTCTCGGCGAATCGTTTTACAGGATAGCGAATTACGACTCAATGCCGGCTTTTTTCATGACCGTCGTGAGCGCCTCGGACGTATGGAACTACGTATGGTCGAACGGGGGCCTCACCGCTGGGCGCGTGAACTCGGACCACGCGCTCTTTCCCTATTATACCGCGGACAAGGTTTCCGACGGCAGGCTCACCACCGGGCCCGCGACCCTCATAAGGGGGAAGGGCGACGGCGGCACCTGGCTTTGGGAACCCTTCTCCGAGCGGGGCCGCGACGCCTGGAAGCTGACCCGCAACCTCTATAAAAACACGAACGGCTCGCGCCTTTATTTCGAGGAAGTAAACCATGACCTCGGCCTGACGTTCCGCTACGGCTGGACTTCGAGCGATCGCTTCGGCCTCGTGCGGCACGCCATGCTCGAGAACGGGGGGAAGGAATCCCGGCCCGTCGAGGTGCTCGACGGGTGCCGGAACGTGCTTCCCGCCTGCGTAACCTCCGCCTTCCAGAACGACAACAGCGTGCTCCTCGACGCCTACAAGAAAACCGACCTGGACGCGGATTCCGGCATCGGGATATTCGCCGTATCCTCCATAGTCACGGACAAGGCGGAACCCAGCGAGGGGCTCCTGGCGAACGTGGGCTGGTTCTCCCGGAAGGGAACGCTTCGCCTCGATCCCGGCGCCGCCGACGCTTTCCGGCGGGGCGACGCCCTACCCGACGAGACGACCCTCAAGGGCATCCGGCCGTCCTTTTACCTCGAGCGCGCCCTTTCCCTGGCGGAGGGCGCCGCGGAGGAGTGGTACCAGGTATTCGACACGGACTACGATAGCGCGAAAATCGTCGCCCTCGCGCGGCGGCTGGACGACCGGAAAGCCCTCGAGGCCGAGCTCGCGGCCGACGCGGCGGAAGGAACGCGGCTCCTCGATTCCTATATCGCCGATGCGGACGGGATTCAGGACACTGCGGACCGGGAAACCTGCGTCCACCACAAGGCGAACGTAATGTTCAACATTATGCGCGGCGGGCTTCCCGCCGACGGGGACCGGGTATCCGTCGCCGACTTCGTCGCCTTCTGCGCGGTACGGAACGCGAAACACGCCGAAACCGTCGCGAAGGCGACCGCGGGCCTTGCCCCCACGGTACCCTATGGCGGGCTTAAGACCGCGATCCAGAGCCTCGGCGACCCCCAGGCCGAACGGCTTTTCCTCGAGTACCTTCCCTTTACCTTTTCCCGCCGTCACGGCGACCCGAGCCGCCCCTGGAACCGCTTTTCCATCGAGCTCCGGGACGCGAAGGGAAACCGAAAGCTGAACTACCAGGGCAACTGGCGCGACATCTTCCAGAACTGGGAAGCCCTCGCCCTCTCGTGGCCCGCGTTCCTCGAGGGCATGGTCGCCAAATTCCTGAACGCCTCGACCCCCGACGGCTTCAACCCATACCGGGTCACCCGGGACGGCATCGACTGGGAGGTAGTGGAGCCGGAGAATCCCTGGTCGAATATCGGGTATTGGGGCGACCATCAGGTCATCTATCTCGAAAAGCTCCTGGAGCTCCGTAGCCGCTTCGACCGGAAGGAGCTGCTCGAATCCCTTTCCGCCTCGCGCTTTTCCAGCGGCAACGTGCCGTACCGGCTCAAGAGCCACCGGGAGATCGTGGAAAATCCCCGTTCCACGATCGATTTCGATTTCGCCCTCCATGAGCGAATCGAGAAGGACGTGGCTACCTACGGAACCGACGCGAAATTGCTGCGGGGAGCCGACGGGGAAGTCTCGTTGGTTTCGATGACGGCGAAGTTCCTCTCGATCCTCTGCGCGAAGATGGCGAGCTACGTGCCCGGCGGCGGCATATGGCTCAATACCCAGCGCCCGGAATGGAACGACGCGAACAACGCCCTGGCGGGATGGGGCCTTTCGATGGTCACGCTCTCGTACGTTCGCCGCTTCCTCGTGTTCCTGATCGACCTCTACCGCGCCGCCCCGGCGGACGCCTTCGACGCCCCGGCAGAAACCGCGGCTTTCTTCCGCGGCCTCGCCCGCGCCTACGCCGGCGCCTCCCCCGCGAACCTCGACGAGCCCAAGGCGCGGCGCGCCTTCGTCGACGAATGCGGTATCCTGTTCGAAAAAGCCCGGAACGCCCTCTACGGGAAGGGCTATTCGGCCGAAGCGGTCCTCCTGTCCCGGGACGAGATCGTCGCCGGCTTCGAATGCTTCCTCGCCCACGCCGAGGCCACCATCGCCGCCAGCCGGCGGGACGACGGGCTCTACCACGCGTACAACACCCTCGCCGTCCGCGCGGACGGCGGGATGGAAGTCGGGTACCTGAACGAGATGCTCGAGGGTCAGGTCGCCGTCCTTTCCTCGGGCCAGCTCTCCGCGAATGAAGCGCTCGCCCTCGTGAAGGCGATGAAGGGAAGCGCCCTGTGGCGGGAGGATCAGTATTCCTACATCCTCTACCCCAACCGGGAATTGCCCCATTTCCTCGCGAAAAACTCGGTGAGCGCGGCCGACGCCCGCTCGATTCCGCTCCTCGCGGCCATGCTCGATTCCGGGGACGCTTCCCTCGTGAACCGCGACGAGAGGGGAACGTGCCACTTCAACCACGCCTTCCGGAACGCGAAAGCGATGGACGCGGTCTTCCTCCGCCTGGCGCGCGACCCGGCCCTCGCTTCCCTCGCCGCATCGTCCCGGGAAGCGGTGTACGCGCTTTACGAAAAGACCTTCGACCACCGGAGCTTTACCGGCCGCTCGGGAACCTTCTACGCCTACGAAGGCCTCGGGAGCATCTATTGGCACATGGTCGCGAAGCTCCTCCTCGCGGTGCAGGAATACGCGGTCGCCGAAACCGACGCCGCCCTCGCCCGGGAACTCGCCGAGGCATACTACGATATCCGCAAGGGGATCGGATTCAACAAGACGCCCGCGGCCTACGGCGCGTTCCCGACGGACCCCTACTCCCATACCCCCGCCGGCCAGGGAGCGAAGCAGCCCGGCATGACCGGCCAGGTGAAGGAAGAGATCATCACCCGGTGGGCCGAGCTCGGCCTTTTCGTCGCCGACGGGGTCCTCTCTATCCGGCCGACGCTCCTCAAGGAGGGGGAATTCCGTCCCGACGGGACCCTTTCCTTCACCTGGTGCGGCGTACCCTTCGAATACCGCCTCGCGAAGGCCGGGGAAAGCCCTTCCGTGACGGTAATCGGCCCCTCCGGCGACGCGAGCCGGGCGGGAGGTACCCTGAGCGAGGAGGAATCGCGGGCCATATTCTTCCATACGGGAGCTGTTTCGGCGATCAAGGCCGCGGTCGAGCCGAGCGGCCTGTAAACCGGATTCGATTTCCGCTATACTGGCGGCATGATTCGCCACCTTCTCCTGGATTTGGACAACACCCTCTATCCCGCCTCGGGCGGGATGGACGAGGGTATATCCCGCCGGATGATCGGCTTCGTCGCCTCCTGGCTCGGCGTCTCCTACGAGGAAGCGGTCCGCCTGCGCATCGAGGGGCTCCCGGGCTACGGCACCACCCTCGAGTGGCTCCGGGCCGCCCACGGCCTCAAGGACGACGCGGTTTATTTCGAGGCGGTCCATCCGGAATCGGAAATAGAGGAACTCGCCCCGGACCCGGGTCTTCGTAAATGCCTTCTCGGGCTCGGCCTGCCCCTCACCCTCCTCACGAACTCGCCCATGAGCCACGCGGCGCGGCTCCTCCGTTTTTTCGACGTCGAGGACGTATTCCTCGGCGTATTCGACCTGACCTACCATAAAGGCCGGGGGAAACCCCACGCTTCCTCGTTCCTCGACACCCTGAAGGCGGTGGGCCACGACGTGGAGGACACGCTGTTCGTGGACGACCACCCGAAGTACGTTAAGGGTTACAAGGAGATCGGGGGCCAGGCGATCATTGTCGACGAGAAGGACCGCTACGGGGAACTCGCGAGGGACGAGGGCTATTGGCGGATCGGGTCCATCCACCGGCTCCGGGCGCTGCTCGTGGAAAAGGGCGTCCTCGATTCTTGACACCCCGATGCCAACGGGGTAAAACTGGTTACGCTTCCCGCCTTAGGGAAAGCACGATTAACGGAGAACGTAATGAATCCCAACTCACTCGCCGGTAAATACGGCTACCTCTTTCCCGAACTCAACCGGCTTTCGCGCGCCGAGAACGTCATTACCGAGGAAAACGTGCTTCAGCCCGCCAACGAGGGCATCCGGAAATACATGGACCAGATGTGCGCCGCCCATATGCTGCCGGGTTCCGAGTTCCGCGGGCTCGAGAACGCCGCGGCCTTCCTCGAGGCGATCAAGTCCGGCAAGCGCGGGATCATCCTCATGGAGCATTACAGCAACTTCGACCTTCCCGGGCTCATGTGGCTCCTCGACCAAAGCGGGGAAACCGGCAAGGAGCTCGGCTCCCACATCATCGCGATGTCCGGCATGAAGCTGAACGAGGAAAACCCCTACGTATCCGCCTTCGCGGAAGCGTATTCGCGCATCATCATCTACCCGAGCCGCTCCCTGGCGTCCATCAAGGACCCGGAACTTTTCAAGGCCGAGGAAAAGCGGAGCAGGGTGATCAACCTGGCGTCCATGCGCGCCCTGGACCGCGTCCGGCGGGAGGGCAAGGCCGTGCTGGTGTTCCCCTCGGGGACCCGTTACCGGCCCGGAAACCCCGAGACGAAGCGCGGCGTAAGGGAAATCGATTCGTACATCCGGCTTTCCGACGTGATGATGCTGGTGTCGATAAACGGGAATTGCCTGCGCTTTTCCGAGGATCCCAAGGACATGCTGAACGACGTCCTTTTCGAGGACAAGGTGTTCATGACCGCGAGCCCGGTATATGCCTGCGACGCCTTCCGCGAGGAAGCCCGGAAATGGGCAGGCGAGGGGGCGGATGACAAGAAACAGCTCGTCGTGGATTACGTGATGCACCTGCTCGGCGCCATGCACGAGGAAAACGAGAAGGGTCGGCTCGACTAAACCGGGTCTTCCCAGAAGACGACGCGGTCGCGGCCCGCCGCCTTGGCGCGGTACAGGGCCTCGTCGCCCCGCGAGATCATTTCGAGAAACGCGTCTTCCCCGCAGGATTGCGGCACGCCGTGGGAGACGCCCGCGCTTACCGTATAGGAAAAATCCAGCCGTTCGGGAAACTTGGAGCTCCGTACCGCCTCGAGCAGGCGGTTCGCCACGGTTTCCGCGCCGTATCGGCCCGTGCGGGGCAAGAGGACCACGAACTCCTCGCCGCCGTACCTGCAGCAAAGGTCGAGCGGGCGGATGCCCAGGCGCAGGAGCGCCGCGAAATCCATCAAAACGGTATCACCGAAACGGTGACCCCATCGATCGTTCACTTTCTTGAAACGGTCGAGATCGAGGAAAATAAAGGACATCTCCTCTCCGTACCTTTGGCAGTCCGCGAATTCCGCGAGCCCCCGGTCGATAAAATGCCGCCGGTTGAAAAGCCCGGTCAGGGGATCGCGGATCGCGAGTTCCACGATTCGCAGGTCCACCTCTTCCTTGGCCAGGATCAAGACCCCCGTACCGCCGGAAAGCGTGAGAATGACCAGGAATATCCGGAACGCGTCCTGGGCCACCGATTGCCTGAACGCCGCCACGGGAAAGAGTTCCCCGCTGCCCATGGCCCAACCGGCGGCGGAAAGGTACATGGCGAGGGCGGAAAGCCCGACGAGCTTTCGGATGGCCGAGCTTTCGGGCCTCGCGAGCGCGACGGGCCCGAGGAAGCAGGAAAAAAGGAGAAATAGGAGCGCCACAAGGGCGAGAGGCCCGGAGAACCGCGTCCCGGCGAACGCGCGGGAAACGCCGAATAGCGCGGCCCCCATGCTCACGAGGGTAATCGCTACGGCGCGAATCGTGCGTTTCTTGCCCGACTCCAGGCTCGAGACGTAAATGAGCGCGTCCGACTCGGCGTAAAGGCCCGCGATCGCGAGCAACACGCCCGCGACCAACAAGGGGGATACCCCGTCTCCCCTGAAGACGAGCAGCGAAGCCCACGCCGCGGCTTGAATGCCCCGGGCAATGGCGAATCTTCTTAAAAAACTCCCGTTGGCCCCCAAATTGGCGGAACTCGCCACGTAGACATAGAACTGCACGAGGACGAAAAGGGCCAAATTGCCCCAAAAGAGCATCACGAAAGCCGCGGAAGCTTCCATGTGAAGCAGGGGGCGAATCGTTTCTAGCACGGGCATGTTTCCATTATCGGACGTTTTGGGCTATTACGCACCATGGCTCAACTCGATTCGGTCGCGTCCCGCCCGTTTAGCCTCGTATAACGCGGAGTCGGCGAGGTTGATAAGGCGTTGCAGTTCGTCGACCGAATTGGATTCCGGCGCTCCCACGAAAACGCCGACGCTCACGGTGTACGTAAAGCCGGGATGCGACTTGAACCGCGAGGCCCGTGCCAACTCGAAAATCCTGCCAAGGGTGGCCGAAGCCGAATCCCTGTCCGCGTCAGGCAGGAGCAACAGGAATTCCTCGCCCCCGTAACGGCACGAACGATCCGACGGCCGGAGATGAAATTTGAGAAGGGCCGAAAAGTCGCGCAGAACCGCATCCCCGAAATGATGCCCGTGGGTATCGTTAATCTTCTTGAAGTGATCGAGATCCAAAAACGCCATGGCGACTTCCCGTTTATCCCGGATCGCCTCCGCGAGCGCGTCCCGGGCCTCTTCCATGAAAAATCGCCTATTGTGCAGGCCCGTCAACGGGTCCCGGAGCGCCAATTCCAGGATGCGGCGATCCGCTTCCTGCTTGGTAAGGAGAATTATGCCCATGCCGCCGATCATCGTCACTTCCACGAAAAGAAGCTTCACCAAGTCGGCGATCAGGGGCGGGGGAATGAACTTGGGAAGTATGGGGGCGCTCATCTGCGCGACTCCGAGGAACATGAAAAAGATCAGAATCCCGTACCCCAATCCGATCGCCGTCTGAAGGAGCGAATTGCTCCGCCGCAGCATGGAAATGGGCCCGGGCAAAAGGATGAAGAGGCCGGCGACGAGGGCTATTTGCAGAATGCGGTCCTCGTTCCTCCCGATTATTACGTACGAACCGAGCAGGACGATTATGCTCAGGATGGCGAGGGCGTCGAGGACAGTCTGGGCGATCCACCTGGGCTTCGCGGTAAAATTGAACAGGGACCGGGTTTCCAGGTAAAAGCCGCCGAGAAGCGCCGCGGTGCCGACCAGCATGGACTTCAGGCCGGGTTTCGCGCTGATTGCGATAAATAGCCCCCACGCGAAGGTCTGAACCCACCGCGCGTACGTGAATCGCCGAAGCACCTTCCGGTGACTCGCGTCTTCCATGCGCACCACGTACGATACCAAAAGGAACGAAATGGTCAGATCGACCCAAAAAAGGATGACGAGCACGCTATTCAGGTCAGACATAAAGAATGCCTGGAAGGCGAATGGATTTCCCATGGCTCAAGTATAGGTCACTCGCCCGGTCGACGCCACCTTACGATCCGCGGGCCCTCCGGCAGCGGGCCGCCAGGGCGTGGCCCTCCAATCCCTCGGCGTTCGCCATGCGTTCCGCCGCCTCGAGGGAGGCTTCCGTTCCGGGGGCGGCCGCACCGTCGGCGGCCGGGACGGTGCGGAGGGTCGTCAGGGTTTTCAGGAAGTGGCGGACCGAAAGTCCGCCGGTAAAGCGGGCGGTGCCGACGGTCGGCAGGGTATGGTTCAGCCCCGCGGCATAGTCGCCGAGGACCTCCGCGGCGCCGTGACCCACGAAGAGGGAGCCGAAATTCCGAACCGCGGCGGCGAGGCGGTCCCGCTCGGCGCCGCTTTCCAGGGCGAGTTCCAGGTGCTCCGGGGCCTTTCGGTTCGCGATACCGGCCGCGGCGTCGAGATCCGGAACGACGATCGCGAAGCTTTTCGCGAGGCTTGCGCGGGCCGCCGCCCGGTCGGGCAGGGGCCCGACGAGCCGGGAAAGTTCCGACCGGACGGCGTCCGCCAGGGCGCGATCCGCCGTGACGAGAATCGCCTGGGCGTCCGCGTCGTGTTCCGCCTGGGCGAGGAGGTCCGCGGCGACCCAGTCGGGCCTGGCGCTCGAATCCGCGATGACCATCACCTCGGAAGGGCCTGCCACGAGGTCGATGCCTACTTCCCCGAAGGCGAGCCGTTTCGCCTCGGTCACGTAGCGGTTACCCGGACCGACGATCACGTCGGCCTTCGGGACCGACTCCGTGCCGTAGGCCAGGGCCGCGATCGACTGGGGGCCGCCCATGGCGAACACGCGATGCGCCCCGCACAGGCGGGCGACCGCGAGTATTCTCCAGTCCACGGCGGGCAAGCCCGCCGATTCCGGGTGCGGCGCGGGCGGGCTCACGAGGATTATCTCGTCGACCCCCGCGGCCTTCGCGGGGCAAACGGTCATGATCACCGTGGAAATGAGGGGAAAGCGTCCCGCGGGCACGTACGCCCCGACCCGTTCCACGGGCACCGTGCGCTGGCCCGTAAAAAGGCCGGGGCTCAGCTCGGTCTCGAAGTCCGTAAAGGATGCGCGCTGCAGGGAAGCGAAGCGAAGGGCGAGGTCCCGGGAAAGGCATACCGATCGGTACAGCTCCGGCTCTTCCCGCTCAAGGCGTTCCGCCGCCCTTACCGCGTCTTCCGGGGGCACCTCGAGGATCGCGGGGTTCGCGCGGTCGTATTTCCCCGCGGCTTCGCGCACCGCGGCATCGCCCCGCTCGCGCACGGCTTCCATAATGGGAAGTACCCCTTCGAGGCCGTCGGAATGGCGCCGGAAAGACCAAAATGACGCGGGAATATCCGCCTCGTCAATAATCCTGAACATCCCTTCGTCCATTTCGCGCTCCTTTACCGTTTCCTGGGCGGCTGACCTTGGGGCGATACCGCTCCGCCGCCGGCTTGACCGGTTCACGCCGATCCTGTTATTCTCTATTTACTGATTCAGTAATTTACTAATTTAGTAAATTACAAACTTCAATTATCAATAATTCCATGCCCAAGGAGGGCTTCATGAATATTCCCGTCAATCTCAAGCACAAACCGGTCATCGCCTGCGAAAACTACGCCGAAATAGACGGCCGCGAGGCGCCGGATACGGAAACCGTCGGGCTGTCCCTCGGCCTCGCCCAGTGGAACGACCGCGGCAAGGTGGACATCTCCGCCAAGGTCTGGCGCCATACGGGAGAGAAATGGTCCCGCCAGTCCGAAGAGCTACCGCTGCACCGGGTGCTCGACCTTTCCATCCTCATCGCCCGGACGGAGCTCTATTTCCGCGACGCGTACCGCTTCCCGAAGCTCTACGACGAGGCCGCCGAAAACATAGACAGGGTCGGCTTGCAGGGCGGGGCCATGACCGTCTCGGTCTGCTCGGGCAATCCCATGCTCGACGAGGACATCCAGCTCTTTCGGGACGCCCTCGCGCGGGACGATGAACTGCTCTCCGAGCGGCTCCACGTCCTCGCCCGCATTCTCCGCGAGGCGGGATACGGGAGGAACGCGTGACGGGCGCCGGCAAAAAGGACCGCAAGGCCCTGCTCCGCGAGTATCGCGAGGCTCCCGAAACGGGGGGCGTCTACGCGATCGCGAATACCGTCACCGGGAAGAGGCTCGTGCTCTCCACCACCACCCTCTCCAAGGCGCGAAACTCCCTCGACTTCGCGAAGGCCACGGGCTCCTGCGTGAACCCCACGGTGGCCGGCGATTGGGCCCTCCACGGGCCGGAGTCCTTCGATTGCGAAATCCTCGAGACCCTGGAGCGCAAGGCTGAACAGGGCGCCGCCGAGTTCGCCGAGGACGTGAAAGCCCTCGCGGAGCTTTGGCGGGAACGGATCCCGCCGGAAAGCCGTTACTGAACCGTCCGCGGCCCGGGGACGGCGGGTAACGCTCGCCGCGCGCGAAAGTCCCCGCCGGGGGCATGACGCCCCGCGGGCAACCGGTCACGCATGCCTTGTCCTATTTCTTGTGCCGGCGGTCCAGCTCGTCGAGCACGTCCTTCCACGAGACGCCCTCGCGGTGCATCAGCACGTTCACGAAGTAAAGAAGGTCCGCGACCTCCCACACCACCTCGTCCCGGTCCTCCGCCTCGATCAGCTCCTCCGCCTCCTCCTCGATCTTCTCGCGCACCCGCTCGGGGGTGAGCGTCGCGGTATAGGAGCCGGGCTTCGGGTTGGCGAAGCGGTCGGCGATCACCGAGGAAAGGTAGGGCAGGCTGTAAGCCCGGTCGTTCACGGACTTGAAGCAGGTCCAGGCGCCGGTGTGGCAGGTCGGCCCGTTGGGGCGGACCGTGGCGAGCACGGTGTCGCGGTCGCAGTCAGCCCGGAGATGGATTACGTCGAGGGTATTCCCGGAGGTTTCGCCCTTGGTCCACAGGACGTTCCGGCTCCTGCTCCAGAAGGTGAGCTTGCCGGTGGCGAAGGTCTTGGCGAAGGCTTCCCTGTTGGCGTACCCAACCATAAGCACCTCGCCGTCCTCGGCCTGGGCGACCACCGTCACCAGGTCGACCTTTTGCCAGTCGAGGCATTCTATGAAGGCCTCGGCAAGGCTTACCTTGCCGGTATAGAGGGCCATCCCGAGCTGCACGTCGCAGCCTATCCGCTCGAGGGCCACCGCCTCCTCGAGGGTCGAAACGCCCCCGGCGACCACGAGGCGGCAGGTGACCGAATCGCGGAGGGACTTCACGAGCTCCATGTCGATTCCCGTCATCGTGCCCTCGCGCTCCACGCAGGTGAAAAGGAGCTCGGAGCAATAGGGCTCCACCGCCCGGGCGCCCTCGAGGAGGTCTATCCCGGAGCTTTCGGTCCAGCCCTTCACGGCGATTTTCCCTTCCCGGGAATCCACCGACACGATGAGGCGCTCGCGGCCCACCGCCTGGCCCATGGCCTCGAGGAAAGCCTCGTTGACGCCGGGGGAGCCATCGGGCATGGTGAAGGCCGCCGAGCCCACGATTACCTTCTCGGCGCCGAGGGAGATGAGCTCCCGGGCCTTCTTGGCGTCCCGTATGCCTCCGCCCACGCGCACGCTGCCCCGGCGAAGGAGCCGCTTCAGGATGGCGGTGTTCGCCGTGGTGCCGTCGGGTTTCGCGTTCCGGAGCGCCGCGTCCAGGTCGATGATCGCGACCTCGCCGAAGCGGTCGAATTCCGCGATGAGCGAATCCGGGTCGTCGCGCTCGAGCACCAGGTCCTTGCCCTGCCGGAGCTGGACAACCTTGCCGTCTTTAAGGTCGATGGAAGAGATAATCATTTCGTTTCCTTGCGGGCTGCCCACTCGGAGCGGAGGAGGCCCATGTGCAGGTTGTCGTGGTAGCGCCCGCCCCGGAATAGTTCCTGGCGGTGGGTGCCCTCCACGGAGAAGCCGCATTTCTTATAGCTCTTGACCGCGCGCTCGTTGAAAGAGAACACGTTGAGAATTATCTTGTTGAGGTTCATTTCGTTGAATATGAAATCGACGAGCACGCGCATGGCGTCGGTGCCGTAGCCCCGGCCGAGATAGGCTTCCTGGCCGATGAAAATGCCCACCGTCGCGTGGCTGTTTTTCCAGTCCACCGCGTTAATCCCGCAGCCCCCGAGATAGAGGCCGGTTTCAAGATCCTCGATCGCGAAGTTGTAGGTGTCCTTCATGGCCGTAAGGCCCGAGTACCATTTCTCCTCGTCCTCCAGGGTAAAGGGAAAGGGCACGGGGACCGCGAGGTTGAGCCGGATATCGGGCTCGTTGAGAAGCTCCTGCGCGAGGGAAATATCCTCTTTTTTATAGGCCCTGAGCCGGACCTTTTCTCCGGTTAGCATCGGTTGCCTCCGTTTATCGACATGCCGCTACGCGTCGAGAGTTCCCGGGTCACGCTTCCAGCGGTTCCCCGGGAATTCCCGCCGCTACGCGTCGAGAATTCCCTTAGTGCTCGGTATGGCGCCCTTCGCGCGCCCGTCCACCGATACCGCCTCCCGGAGGGCGCGGGCCGCGGCCTTGAAAATCGCCTCTATCTTATGGTGGTCGCTCCGGCCCCGGAGCACGTCGAGGTGAAGGTTGCATTTCGCCCCGGTGGCGAAGCCCTGCCAGAAGTCGTCCACCGTGTCGGTCTGGAAGCTCGCGACGGGCTTGCCGAGCGAGGGATCGCCCCCGGCCACCAGGGGCACGCCGGAAAGGGCGAGCTCGGAGGCGAGAAAGGGGCGGCCGCCGAAGTCGACCGCGGCGCGGGCCAGGGTCTCGTCCATCGGGTAAATGAAGAAACCCGCCCGCCGGATGCCCGCCCGGTTCCCAAGGGCGCGGTCGAAGGCCTGCCCGAGGGTAATCCCGGTATCTTCCACGAGGTGGTGCTGGTCCACCTCGAGGTCGCCGGCGAGGGAACCGGAAAGGTCGAAAAGGCCATGCTTGCAAAAGGAGGCAAGCATGTGCCCCAGGAACCCGATCGGGCAGGACACGCCGCATTTTCCGGTCCCGTCGAGATTCAGCGTCAGGGAGATCTCCGTCTCCCCGGTCTTCCGTTCCACCGTCACAATCCGTTCCGCCATGGCTACCTCCGCCTTCCCGCTCTTCCTATTGCATCACCTTCCGAAGCTCGTACTCGAGAATGTCCGTCGCCCCCAGCTGCTTGAGCTTGGGCATCAGGTTCGGCACCTCGTTCTTTTTCACCACGATCTTTACCGCGTAGCCGTCGTCGCCGTACAGGGGCGCCACGGTGGGGCTCTTCATGGCGGGAATCCCGCTTACCAGGTCCGGGAAACGTGCCCGGGACACGTTCATCTCGAGCATCACCCGGTTGCGGGCGGCGAGCACCGCCTCGAAAAGCATCTTGAGCTCCTCGATCTTGCGCTTCTTGTCCGGGTCCTCCATGGCCTCCCTCGAGGCGAACATTCGGGTGGAGCTTTCCATGATCGTGTCCACGATCCGGAGCCCGTTTTCCTGGAGGGTGCGGCCCGTCGCGGTATTGTCGATGATCATATCCGCGTCGTCCGGGGGGAACACCTCGGTGGCGCCGTGGGTGCGCACGATCACGTAATTGAGTCCCTGGGTCTTCAGCCAGCGCTCGGCGTTGTTCACGTATTCCGTCGCGACGATCATGCGCTTGGCGCGCAAGCCCGCGTCGTCTATCTCGTTCGGGACGGCGGCCACTATGCGCACCCGGTCAAAGCCGAGATCCATGACCTCCACCACGTCGGCGTCGGTCTCGCGGATCCAGTCGACCCCCGTAAAGCCCACGTCGTGGGCGTGAAGCTCGAGAAGCTTCCCGATATTCTGGGGCTTCATTACCTTGGCTTCCAGGTCGTCCTGGTTTACCGTCGGGCGATAGGCGCGCTCCGGCAGGTAAATGCCGATTCCGGCGTCCGCGAAGAGCTTCGTGACGTTTTCGTAAATGCGACCCTTGGGGAGCAGGATCTTGAGCTTTTCCATGTTGCCTCCGAGTGCTTGAATCCTAGTTTATCATCGGCAGGCGAAACGCCCGCCGCCAGCGAGTCGGCGAAAAAGTCCCGATTGACTTTTCGCCGACTCGCGTTAAAAAAAAAGCCGCCGGTTCCCGGGGAACCGGCGGCCAATCGTGTTTCGTTTGCAAAACACCACCAGCGGCTCAACCCGCGCGCTCTGAAACCTGGGAAAAATGATGATGATGGTGGTGGAGCATTGCTTCATTCATTGCAGTTTGAGTAAAACATGGGCGCGGGAAGCGTGTCAAGCGCATAAATATGCAGAATAGTGAGAAATTATGCAAAATTTCGCTCGATTATCCAATCCGGACCCAGGGCACGCATGACCGCCTCGTCGCCGATCCCGCCGGACACGGCACATACCGGAATGCCCGCGTTCCGGGCGGTAAGCACGTCCACGTCGGCGTCCCCGACCATGACGGCCGCGGCGGTCGTCGCGCAGGAAGGCAGCTCGAGGCCCGCCGCGCCCATGAGGCCGAAAATGCCCGCGGGGTCAGGCTTTACGGCGCCGTAGGTTTCAGGCCCCGCGATCGCGAAAAACCGGTCCGCCATACCCAAGGCGGCGAGAATCTCCCGGGACTCCCGCTCGGGCTTGTTCGTCAGCACGGCGAGCTTCTTGCCCCGCCCGGAGAGCTCGTCGAGCCACTCGGTCATCCCGGGATACACGTAGGTGTGGACGATCCCGTTCGCGCGGTAAATCTCGCGGTATTCGGGAAGCGTCGCGTCGATAAAGGCGTCGTCCGCGGGAAAACCCTGCGAAAACTCGAAGGCCCGGGCCACCAGGTTTCTGGCGCCGTGGCCTACGCAGAGGCGGACCGTTTCCCGGGAAACCGGGGCGCGGCCCTTGCGCGCGAGAATCCCGTTCAGCGCGGCGGCGAGGTCGTCGAGGGAATCGATAAGCGTCCCGTCGAGGTCGAATATATAGAGGGAAACGGCGTCTGGCACGGGGTTACGGAAGGGAACGGACACGGGCGGCACTCCTTGGCTGGTTTTCCCTACTTTGCACCCTCGGGGGACAGGGGGTCAATGGGCCGGGCGGATCGGGATACGCCCAGGCCCGGGGCGACGCGATGGTCGGGATCGAGGCAGAACGGGGGGCGCGGGGCGAAGCCCGGAAAGCGTTAAGGGAAGTTTTCGCCTTGTCCCGC
>QKCE01000119.1 GCA_003245785.1 Spirochaetales bacterium
TACTGGTACGATTCCCCCAAGGCCGAGAACGTGCTTAACCCGAACCAGGCGGGGGGCACCGGCATTTTCCTCGGCAAGGTCGAAACCGTGGCCGAGGACGGCGGCGTCCGTTACGCCCTCCTCCGCGGCGGGAATTACGATCCCGACGTGGGGGACTCGGTGCGCTTCCACAAGAAAGACGATTCGAACCGGGAAAGCCACAAGATAGCGTCGATCCGCGACGAGCGGGGCTCCCGCATGATCGACCTGCCCGAGGGCTTCGGCAAGGGCGATTCCGTGTACCTCATCCAGACGAAGGCGATGAGCAAGCGGTATCCCCGCGTGCTGCCGGGCGAACTCTCGGCGTACCGGAGCCAGCCGGGGGGCGAGCGCCTTCCCGAGCTCAAGCTCAACCCGATACCGGCCCCCGCGAAGAAACTGCCCGGCAAGCCCCATCCTGAAGACGAGACCGGCTACCCCGAGGGCATGTACGTGCAGGTTTCCCGTATCGAGGACCTCTACACCATCCTCTCGGACCGCCCGGTCCGGGCCATCGTCGAACTGAACCGCCATACCGGCCCGGCGCTGCTCGGCGTGCCCGGTCCCGACGGCGCGGCGAACGACGGCCCGCTGCCGTTCTCGAAGCGCGAGATAATCGTGTCCCTCGAGCCCTTCCTGCCCCAGGCGGAGGAAGACGGCCTTTCGACGACCCTCGACGGCCTCGTGGAGAACGGGTATACCCAGTTCATCCTCAACAACCCGGGCCACATCGGCATGCTCAGGAACCGCTCGCTCAAACTCATAGCGGGACCCTACCTCTATACCTTCAACCGCTGGTCGGTCGACTGGCTGAACGGCGAGGGTCTTTTCAACCTGATAACCCCGCTGGAGAATTCCCGGGCGAACCTCGAGGCGACCCTGGACCCGGCGATACGGAAGCAGGCCCTGGTGACGGTGTTCTCGTATCCCGCGCTCTTCCGCATGCGGTTCAAGCTGCCCGACGACTATACCTTCAGCTTTTTCAACGATCGCCAGGGCGGGCGCTTCCGGGCCATTTCGGGCGAAGAGGGTTCCTACGTCCTCCCGGACGTGCCGTTCTCGATCATCGACAAGATCGCCCAGCTCCGAAAGGCGGGCTTCACGCGCTACATCGTGGACTTCTCCCACGTATCGGTCAAAAAGCAGGATTACCGCACGGTCATGGAGTCCTACCGGAAGGACAAGCCGCTTCAGAACGTGTCGCGGTTCAACTGGAAGGACGGATTCTACGATCCCGACCGGATCGAGGAATACCGCCAGATGAACGAGCGTTCGGGAAGGGCGACTGCGGGCGGGAAAGAAGGCGCGGGCAAACCGGCGCGGGGAAAGAGGCCTACGGGGAATCGGGCCCACGCGAAGGGCTCAGCGGGTCCGAAAGGCCATGGCGGCGCGAACGGGGCGAAGGCTTCCCGCGGCGGCGCGGGGAAGGACGCTTCCCGTCCGGCCGGAACGCGGGGCGGGCATAAGCCCGCGGGCCGCGGCGGGCCGAAGGGCTCCCGAAAGGGCGGCTCCTGAGCCGCGATCAGGCGATATTTTTCAGTAGATTGACGATATAGAGCTTCACGTAGTCCAGGAGGGCATCCCGGTTCTTGATCTTCATCAGGCTCGGGGTATCCACCAGGGCCGTCGCGAGGTTGTCCACCCGGGCCATGTCGAAAGTCGAGCCGCGTATCGTCTTGAGGATGCGCCGGATGTAATCCCGGATCAGGGAATTCACGTCCTCGGTGAGGTTTTCCTTTTGCTGGGGGTCCAGGGTACGGTTCCACAGGTCGAGCCGGGAGGAAATTTCCTTCTCGAGGCTCGATCCGGGGGGAACCAGCTTTTTCTGGATGGCCTTCGCGGCTTGCTGTATTTCTTCCTTTCGTTTCTGTTTCGCCGCGGCCGAGTCCTGGCCGGTCGAGGCGGTAAGCTCCTCGGAAACCAGCTTTGCCGGGCCTTGAACCTCGGTCTTCCGGCGCTTCGGCTCCCGGGGCCTGCGGAAGAAGGCCACGATGGACGAGATGATCGGGATGGTATACCAGAAGGGCAGCATTATTCTCGTGTCCGTGAGGAGCTGCTGGCGGTTCAGCATCAACAGTTGGCTGTAGCTCATCAGGCGCCCGTGCTCGAAAATCTTGAAACCCGATTCGCGCTCCGCCGAGCCGCTTCCCTCGAGGGCGAGGAGGGGGATGAAGGTGGCGTTGAGAACCGAGTACAGTATCGGCGCCCCGGCCTTGCAGATCGCCACGACCTTCTTCTCGAACTCGAGCTGGTTCTTCATCGCGTCTTCCTGGCGGAAATCCTTCAGGAGCTGGTACCAGTCCTTGGTGATCATGTCCTTCGCGATTACCCGACCCTCGTTGCAGAGCTTCATGACGAGGGGAATTATCTTGTCTTTCAGGAGAAAATAGCGGTTCCCGTTGTCGGTCTTGAATACCACGAGGGGCGGCAGGGTATTGAAGCCGCTCCCGCCGGTCCTCTCGTTGATGAAGGCCTCGAGGTCCGTATTCCTGTACTGGCCGAGGAGGGGGACGCCCCGCGAGTCGGTAAAGCGGGTGATAGTCTCCATGTCGAAATAATAGGGCGGCTTCTGGAAGGCGAGCTCGAGGTTCTTGAGGGCCGTCTCGCGCTGCAGGTCGGCCTGGGCCTTCGACTTGTAATGGCTGTTCATGTACTCGACGACGTACACCGACTGGATCAGCGCGATCTCTTCCGGGGTCTTCTCGTTTTTCTTCGCGAAATCCTGCCGGATGAACGAGCACATGTAATTCCAGAAAAGGTAGGATTCCCCCGCGTGCTTCATCGCGCGGAGCGACTCCGTGGGCCTCGTCTGGAACTGGATGAGCTGGTTCTTGATGGTCATTTCCTTGCCGGGGTTCGCGACCATCATGCGCTTCTGGATATAGTCCCGGGACTCGTCCTTTCGGAGGAAAAGCCGGATCTTGCCCAGGGCGTAATCCAGGAGCTTTTCGTGGGAAAGATGCGAGGGGTAGAGGATGGGCGGGGTCTCGTCGGGGAAGGTAAGCTGGTGCAGGATTCCCGCGGCCCGGTCGCCGCCCTCGATCATGGCCGAAAGGTCCGTGGTGATGTAGATCGGCTTCATGAAATTCTGGGGAAAGCCCGCGGGGAGTTCCGAGGCGAGGGGGTAGGGCACGTCGGCGTGCTCGTCTATCTCGCGGTAACGGAGGGCGATCCGGTCGACGAAAAACTGGGGCACGAAGGCGGTGCGCCTGCCCTTCGTGTCCGAATGGAGCTGGATCTTGGAGTCCGCCTCCAGCTTTTCGAGTTCCTGGATGACCGTCGCCTGGGGGTCGTCGAGGTAGACCGCGAGGGTCGGCGCTTCCTGAAGGTAATGGCGGGCGTATTTTTGGAGATAATCGCAAAAATCCGGTATGATGACGGTGGGGGAATTTTGTTTGCTGGTGTATAGTCGGAGCAATACCGGAAGCTCGGTTGGAGTCGCCATGGGTCAATTCTACAATACTAAAACCGTTTTCTCAATCGTGTTTTTGCTTTCCGCCGCGTTCTGTGCCCGAATCGGCGCGGAAACGGCCCTCCCGCGCGCGATTCTTGACCGGGGCACCGTGGTTTCCCAAGGCGTGCCCGGCTTCGGCCCGAATCGCCTCCCCTGCCTTACGGGACGCTACGCCTTCGGCGAGCTCGGGCCCGTATCGGTTTACGCCCTCAGCGAGCCCGTGCTTTTCGACCCCGCCCGTTGGGCCAAATCCGGCACGGCGTCGAATACCCGCTGGATCGGCCTCGCCGACGGCCTCCGCGTCGTCGCCGCCTCCCGCTCCGTGCCCGTCACGGACGCCGCCACCATTCCCGGCAACTGGCATTTCGTCGCCGCCTTTCCCGAAACCCTGAGCGAGGCGGACTGCCTCGCCTTCATGTCCGTTTTCGTCGAACGGACCGCCTTTTTCTTCTCCACCGCCAAGTCCCGCGAAACCCTGAGCTTCCCCGCGGTGCTCGATATGCCCGCCCGCTGACGCGGGTCCGCCCGCTGACGCGGGTCCGCCCGCTGACGCGGGTCCGCCCGCTGACGCGGGTCCGCCGGGGTGAGCCGCTTGCCGTTGGAGGGAAGCCCCGCCGGGACGACCGGCTTGCACCCCGCGCGGGCGTGCCCGCCGCCGGTGAGCCGCCGCCCCCTCCCTTCTCCCTCGACGCCGGCCCTGTTCAGGCCGGGCGAAAAAAGGTAATCTTTTCCGCGGAGGATCAGCCTTATGTTCGCGAAAAGATTTTCGGACCTGAAGCCCTACGTCCCCGGCGAGCAGCCGAAGGACCGCGCCTACGTGAAACTGAACGCCAACGAGAATCCCTACCCGCCGTCCCCCGCCGTGAACCGGGCGATCAACGGCTTCGACGCGGGAGCGCTCAGGCTTTACCCCGACCCGGACGCCACCGAGCTCCGCGAGGCGATCGCCGACATGGTGGGCCACGGCGTGACCCCCGACATGGTCTTCGCGGGCAACGGTTCCGACGAGGTGCTTTCCTTCATCTTCTACGCCTTCTTCGATTCCGACGCGCCCCTCCGCTTTCCCGAGCATACCTACAGCTTCTATCCCGTGTACGCGGGCTACTACGGCATCCCCTTCGAGCGGGTCCCCCTGGCCGCCGACTGGTCGGTGGACCTCGAGGCCCTGGGGCGGGGGCCGAGTTCCGGGCTCATCTTCCCGAACCCGAACGCCCCCACGGGCATCGGCGTTTCCCCTGAAAAAATCCGCGCCCTCCTCGACTCCTACCCCCAAGACCGGGTAGTGGTAGTGGACGAGGCCTACGTAGACTTCGGCGGCGAGACCGCGATCCCGCTACTCGCGGACTACCCGAACCTGGTAATCGTGCGCACCTTCTCGAAAAGCCACTGCTTCGCCGGCGCCCGGCTCGGCTTCGTCGTCGCCAACCCCCGGCTCGTCACGGCGCTGTTCACCACGAAGAATTCCTTCAACCACTTTCCCGTCGACGCGCTCACCCAGCGGATCGGCATCGCCGCCTGCCGCGACGCCGCCTATTACGGGGGCATCAACGGCAAGATTTGCCGGACCCGGGACCGTTTCGCGGCGGGCCTGCGCGAATGCGGCTGGGAGGTCCTTCCGTCCCTCGCGAACTTCGTGTTCGCCCGG
>QKCE01000088.1 GCA_003245785.1 Spirochaetales bacterium
GCCCGCCCCGTTCATGACGCCCCTCCGGGGGTGAATCTCCCAAAGTAATTATCGAAGCGCCCTCGCGTTCCCCTTGCCTCGGGTACTTTACATCCTCGACCCCCCCGAAGTACTACTAATCCATGATCAAGGGAATACTTTTCGATATGGACGGCGTACTTGTGGATTCGGAAGAATTTATCTGCCGCGCCTCGATGGCGATGTTCCGCAACCGGGGACTTCTCGTACGGCCCGAAGACTTCGTCCCCTTCGTGGGAAAGGGCGAAAATGCCTACCTGGGCGGCGTTGCCGCGCAATACGGCTTTCAGGTAAACATCGATGAAATTAAAGCCGAAACCTATCGCATTTACTCGGAAATGGTCGAAGGCAAATTACGGCCCCTACCCGGCGTGAATGAATTCATTGCGCTGGCAAGGCAAAAAGGCTTGAAGCTTGCCGTCGCCACCAGCGCGGATTTTGAAAAAATGAGGGTTAACCTGCGAAATATCGGGCTCACCCAAGACGCCTTCGACGCCACCGTAAACGGGTCGGAAGTCGAGCGGAAAAAACCCCATCCCGACATTTTTCAGCTCGCGGCGACAAAGCTGGGCCTGAAGCCGGAAGAATGCCTTGTCGTCGAAGATGCCGTCAGCGGCGTTGAGGCCGCGAAAGACGCCGGCTGCAGATGCCTGGCCCTCCTTACCTCGTTCCCGAAGGAAAAACTGCTGAACGCCGATTGGCATAGCAACACGCTTGCCGATGCGCCGGGCGAGTGCCTGGAATGGTGAGCCGGTTCAAGAACCCGCAATTGATGATTTATATCGAAAAAAAGGGTTGACGTCCCGAAGAAACTCGAATTATACTCATGAAACATGAATAAATATACAACGGGGTTTATTATTCTGTATAAAAATGTATTTTGGAGGAATTGATGAAGCGTTGTATAACCAGTATCCTTATGGCGTCCGCCCTTATCGTCGGGGTTCAGGCTCAGACGATAAAGATTGCCACCCAATCCCCCCTTTCCGGAGGATCCGCCGCTTTGGGAGAGCAAATCAAGCTCGGTACCCAGATGGCGCTCGAAGAAGCCAAAGCCAAATTCCAGGCCATGGGCTTCAATCTGGAACTCGCCGCCTACGACGATCAGGCCAACCCTGATACCGGCGTCGCCAACGCGAACAGGATCATCAACGATTCCTCGATTCTCGGCGTGGTAGGCCACTACAATTCCGGCGTCGCGATCCCCTCTTCCGAGGTCTATGCCCGCGTTTCCCTGGTCATGGTATCCCCGGCCAACACGAATCCCCGCGTCACGGACAGAAACCTGCCCAGCGTGAACCGCATCTGCGGCCGCGACGACGTCCAGGGCCCCGCCGGCGCCGAATACGCCGTCAAGGAGCTCAAGGCGAAGAAGATTTTCGTCATCCACGACAAGACCGCCTATGGCCAGGGCCTGGCCGACGCGTTCAGGAAGACCGCCGTCTCCCTCGGCGTGGCGATCCCCAACCACGTGTTCGTAGGTACCGAGGAGAAGTCCAACTTCGCCCCGCTCCTTACCCAGATCATGGCGTACAAGCCCGACCTCATCTTTTTCGGCGGCATTTACGACCAGATCGCGGTCTTCGCGAAGCAGCTCAGCGATCGCGGCCTTTCCATTCCGATAATGGGCGGCGACGGCCTCGATTCCTCCGAGTACGAGCGCCTGGCCGGTTCCGCCGCCGCGAAGAATACCTATTACACCACCGTCGCCGGTCCCGTGAGCGCCTTCCCCACCGCGAAAGCCTTCGTGGACGCCTACAAGACCCGCACCGGAAAGACCGCGGAAGGTTTCGCCATCTATTCCTACGACTGCGCGAACGTCATCCTCGCGGCCCTGGAAAGTTCCATCAAGGCGAACGGCGGCAAGCTGCCGACCAGGGAGGCGGTCTCCAAGGCCGTGCGCGCCGTTTCGGTCAACGGTTTGACCGGGAATATCGTCTTCGATACGAAGGGCGATATCAAGGTCGCCGACTACTTCGTGATGAAGGTGTCCGGCACGGGTGACTGGACCAAGAACGCGATGCTCAAGAGCATCGCCGTGCCTGCCCCTCAGCTCCAATAATTTCCCTTCAATACTGCGTGGCCGGGGCAAAGGATGCCCCGACCGCTCTGGGCCTTCCGTTTTCGCGCGGAAGGTCCTTATTCTTGCCTCAAGGAGTCCGGTTTGCTGGAGAGCCTTATTTTACTGTTGCCTCAGGTAGTCTTCGAAGGGCTGGTACTGGGTTTTGTTTACGCGATGATTGCCCTTGGCTACACCATGGTGTACGGCGTGCTGGAACTCATCAATTTCGCCCATTCGGAAATATTCATGATCGGGGCCGT
The DNA here is from genome assembly GCA_003245785.1 of Spirochaetales bacterium. Classification (GTDB taxonomy): domain Bacteria; phylum Spirochaetota; class Spirochaetia; order Treponematales; family Treponemataceae; genus Teretinema. The sequence continues at coordinate 2,341 of QKCE01000088.1, forward strand.
GGTCGGCGTGGAAGTGTTCCGCTCCCTGGCGCCGGTTATTCCCAACGGCTATCTGCTCCTGCTCGTGGCGCTCGTCATGGGCGGAATGATTTCGGGTTTATCCGCCTCGGCGGTTGAACGTCTCGCGTACCGGCCGCTCCGCCGCAAGGGAACCACGAATCGCCTGGTTCCCCTCATAACCGCCATCGGCGTATCGTACGTCCTTCAGGACGTGGTGCGCCTCATCGAGGCGCTCTGGCACAACGAGTTCTTCCTCCGGATGGAGAGCATTCCCGACCTAGACGGTTCGTTCATGTTCGCGGGAATTTTCATTCAGGTGAAGTCCCTCATCCTGATCCTGGTTTCCGTCGCCATGCTCAGCGCCCTCATGTTCGTGGTCAACAAGACGCGTCTGGGCGCCTCGATTCGGGCCGTCGCCCAGGATATGGGTACCGCCCGGCTTATGGGCATAAATCCCGATTACGTGGTGACCTCCACCTTCTTCATCGGCGGTGCCCTGGGCGGCGTCGCCGGGGTGCTCTTCGCCCTGCAATACACGACAATTTCGCCCTATATCGGATTCCTTCCCGGTATAAAGGCTTTTACCGCCGCCGTGCTCGGCGGAATCGGCAACCTTCCGGGCGCCCTCGTCGGCGGGCTGGTGCTGGGTCAGCTTGAAACCTTGGCCGGAACCTATCTGCCCGTCCTGACCGGCGGCGCCATAGGAACCGAGTACAAGGATATGCTTTCCTTCCTCGCCCTTATCCTGCTTCTGTTGTTCAGGCCCCAGGGGCTGCTCGGCCAGGTCGTGAAGGAGAAAGTATGATCGATCGACTTAAAACCATACCGTCAAGGGTATCCATTGCCCTGGCCCTTTCCCTGTCCCTGCTTTCGCTTCTCGGCATGTTCGCGGGCTTCGGGGCCCTTCTCGCCATCGGCATCGGCGCCGTCGCCCTGTTCTTTGCCGTTTTCCTCGTTCTCCCGTTGCCGGTCAGGACGGCGTCCTTCGCCATACTGATCGCTTCCTTCGCCCTCGGCCTCGCGGGCGGCAGGATGGGGAACGTCCTTTTCGTGGGACTCACCGCCATAGTGGTCGCTTCCATCCGGATCAAGGACATGCCGATCTGGATCAAGTTCGTCATCGGCGGGTGCGTGCTCATGGTAGCCATTCCCTCGGCGGGCCTGGCCAATACCTTCCTCCTCGAGTTGGGCATCCAGATCGGCATCTACGCCGCCATGGCCTTGGGGCTTAACGTGGTGGTCGGCATGGCGGGCCTCTTGGATTTGGGTTACGCCGCGTTCTTCGCCATCGGCGCTTATACCTGGGGTATCTTCGGCTCGCCCCAGGCCGCCGCGTTCCTTTCCGGAAACTTCCCCCTGTCGGGCGGCTTCATGTTTCTCTTCATGCCGATCGCCATCCTGGCGACGGCGCTGACGGGAATCCTCATCGGCTTGCCCGCCCTGCGACTGCGGGGCGACTACCTCGCCATCGTAACCCTGGGCCTCGGCGAAACGATCCGGGTGTTGGCCAACAACATGGACCATCCGATCAACATCACCAACGGGCCCCAGGGAATTACCCCGATCTCCAGGCCGAACATCGATTGGTTCAAGTCCATCTTCTCGTTCTTCGGCGTTCACCTGGACGCCAGGACCGACTACCAGTTTTTCTTCTATTTCCTCGTTCTGGTCGTTATTGCCCTGGTCGTGCTCGTGAACGTGAACCTCGGGAAGTCGAAATTCGGGCGGGCCTGGGTCGCGATCCGGGAAGACGAGATTGCGGCCAAGTCGATGGGCATTCCCATGGTAAAGACGAAGCTCCAGGCCTTCGCCACCGGCGCGGCCTTCTCGGGCGCCATGGGCGTCATCTTCGCCGCCCAGCGCACCTTCGTCAGCCCCGAGACCTTTACCATGCTCGCCTCGACCACCATCCTCGGCATGGTGGTCCTCGGCGGCATGGGTTCGATCGAGGGGGCCGTTCTTGGCGCTACCGCCCTGACCATCCTCAACCTGGACGTCCTGAAGAGTTTTTCCGAGTTCCTCAATACCCTCAGGCAAAACGGCGCGTCCCTCTTCGGGTACAACTTCGCCGATTTGCCCAATCAGCTCGATCCGGCAAAATACGAACGCCTTGTCTTCGGTCTCGTGCTTATAGGAATGATGATATTCCGACCCGAAGGGCTTCTTCCCGAACAGCGCCGCATGGACGAGAAGAAGAACGCGAAGGGAGAAGAAGAATGAGCGGCTATACCGTAAAGGCGACCGACCTTACCAAATGCTTCGGCGGCCTCATGGCCGTCAACAAGGTAAGCCTGACCATCGAAAGCGGACAGATCTATTCGATTATCGGCCCCAACGGGGCGGGGAAGACGACCTTCTTCAACCTGTTTACCGGCATCTATACCCCCGACTCCGGCTCGATTACCCTGGATGGCAAGGACGTCACCGGCCTTTCCCCGGACCGCATCGCGGCCCTCGGGGTCGGCAGGACGTTCCAGAACATCCGGGTCTTCGGGGCCATGACGGCCCTCGAGAACATCCTCATCGGCATGCACGGGCATATCAAGACCTCCTACGCGGCGGCCATCCTGCGTACCCCCCATACGGTCGCGCAGGAAAGGCTCGCCGAGGAACACGCGCTGGAACTGCTGTCTCTGGTCGGCCTTTCCCACAGGGCCGGCGAGATCGCCGGCGGCTTGGCCTACGGCGAGCAGCGGCGCCTGGAGATTGCCCGCGCCCTCGCCCTCAAGCCGAGGCTTTTGCTCCTGGACGAACCCGCGGCGGGCATGAATCCCAAAGAGACCGCCACCCTCATGGAAATGGTGAAACGCATCAGGACCGAATTCGGCCTCACCATCATATTGATCGAGCACGATATGGAGATGGTCATGAACGTCTCCGACAGTATCACGGTTCTCGAATACGGCTCGGTTATCGCCTCGGGTTTGCCCGCCGAGATAAGGAAGAATCCCAAGGTGATCGAGGCCTATCTGGGTACCGGCGCCGCGTCGGGCGAAAACGCGGCTTTTTAGGGAGATTGTTCGATGCTGGAAGTAAAAGATATAGAAGCTTACTACGGTCGCATAAGGGCCCTTTCCGGGGTATCCCTCCGGGTAGAGAAGGGCGAGATCGTGACCCTCATCGGCGCCAACGGCGCGGGGAAAACCAGTACCCTCCGGTGCATCTGCGGGGCCTTGCGGGCCCGCACCGGCGAGATCCTGTACAAGGGAGAGCCCATCCAGAGGATCAAGGCCGAGAAAGTCGTCGCCGCGGGCATAGGCCACGTTCCCGAGGGGCGGAAAATATTCCCGAGGATGACGGTCGAGGAGAATCTGGAAATCGGCGCCTACCTCGTAAAGGACAAGAAACTGATCCATGAGCGGAAGGAAAGGGGATTCGAACTGTTTCCCGTGCTCAAGCAGCGGAGGAACCAGAAAGGCGGGACCCTTTCCGGCGGCGAGCAGCAAATGCTCGCGATCGCCCGCGCCATGATGCAGGATCCCGAGCTTCTGCTGCTCGACGAACCCTCCATGGGCCTTGCCCCGCTCCTGGTCGACCTGATTTTCGAGACGATCGTCAAGCTGAACGACGAGGGAAAGACGATCCTGCTCGTGGAGCAGAATGCCCGCATGGCCCTGCATGTCGCCCACCGGGGCTACGTGCTGCAAACCGGCGTAATCGGCCTCTCGGGGGACGCCAAGGAGCTGGCAAGGAACCCGGCCGTGCAGGCGGCGTACCTGGGCGGCGCCTAGGCGGGTACGCGGCTCCCGCCACGCGTGGAGCGTCCGCGCTGTTACTAGAATACGGGTTATGATACATTATTGTCTATGAAAGTCGTTATAGCGGGATTGGGCGCCGGCGGTTTCGCCGCTGCCTTAACAATAAAGAAATGGGACAGGAAGGCAGATATCGTCTTCATAGATCCCAAACCTTACGATCTCATGCACCCCTGCGGTCTCCCCTATGCCCTGGAAGGGATAATCAGCGGAGACGATTTGGCCCATGACCAGGGGTTGGACAAGATGGGAATGTCCCGCGTATACGCCCGGATCGCCTCGTTGAATACCGGGTTGAAGTCGCTCACGACGGATACCGGGGAGACTATACCCTACGATAAACTCGTTCTGGCCACCGGGGCGCGGCCGGTCGTTCCCCCCGTTCCCGGCATCGACAAGGCCCTTACCCTTGAATCGCCGGAGGCGCTGAAGGAAATCCTCGCGGCCGTGGTTCCGGGAAAGAATGCCGTCGTTATCGGCGGCGGGGCCATCGGGCTGGAAGCCGCCTGGGCGCTGAAAAAAAAGGGGATGGAAGTGACCGTCCTGGAGATGGCCGAAGCCGTCATGGGTCGCTCCCTTGATCCCGATTTTTCCGAACTTATCAAGGAATATCTTTCCGCGGAGGGGATTACCCTCCTTACCTCGGTACGGGCCGAGTCGGTCGAGGAGGGCGCCGTCGTCTGTTCCGGGCATCGCCTTCCCGCCGATCTCGCGATCAACGCAGTGGGATTTGCCCCCGACCTTTCCGCGGCCCGAAGCGGCGGCCTCACGATCGGCAAACACGGAATCATTACCGATAAAACCCTGCGGACCAGCGCTCCCGACGTGTATGCCGTGGGCGACTGCATCGAGACCTTCAGCCCCCTCCTCGGGGGGACCTTTCCCGTCCGGCTGGCCACGACCGCCTATCGTCAGGGCGTCATCGCCGGGGCCCGGATCGCCGGCAAGAGCGGACGCTCGTGGGAGTATACCGGCAGCTTCATGAGTTTCGTCTCGGGAGTGGGGGAGTGGGAGGTAGCCGCGGCCGGCCTTACCTCGGCCCTGGCCAAGGAAGCGGGGTACGATCCCCTCGTCAGCAAGGCGAAGGGAACCGTGGAGCCGGAATGGATGGCCGGCGCCTCAGAACTGAATATCAAGCTCGTCTTCGACAGGGAAAGCCGGAAGCTTCTCGGTTGCCAAGCCGTGGGCGAGAGGGGCGCCGCGGAGCGGGTGAACCTCGCCGCCCTGGCCATGAGGACCGGTCAAAAGGCCGAGGATCTCCTGGACCTTGAGATGGCCTACTGTCCTTCGGTTTCCAAAACTTGGGACGTTTTCAATACGGCGGTGGAAAATGCCGTGCGCCGCTTAAATCTGTAAAATACCCGGAGTAACGAAATGGATAATACGGTCAAAAAGACCCCGCTTTACGATATTCACAAGGCCGCCGGCGGCAACATCGTCGATTTTGCCGGATGGGCGCTACCCGTCCAGTACGTCGGCGTCATCGAGGAGCACAGGAATACGAGGACGAACGCCTCGCTCTTCGATATCTGCCATATGGGCGAGATTATGGTAACGGGAGACGAGGCGGTCCCCTTTCTGCAGAAGCTGCTGACCAACGACTTGGACCGACTCAAGGTCGGGTACTGCTTTTATTCCGTGATCTGCAACGAGCGGGGCAAGAGCCTGGACGACTGTTTCGTCTATAAAATGGCCGACGACCGTTTCACCATCGTGGTTAACGCCGCCAATACCGGCAAGATCGTCTCCTGGATGGAGTCCAACGTCTCGGGCTTCAAGGCCGAAGTCCGGAACCTGTCCGATGCCATGGGCAAGCTGGACCTTCAGGGTCCCGCGTCCCAGGGCATTTTGGAAGTCTTTCTGGGTCAGGAGTGTTCCGAAGATAGTTGGCCCCGGTTCTCCTTCCGGGAACTGCAACTTCAGGACCGCGGCCTTATGATATCCCGTACCGGTTATACCGGCGAGGACGGCTTCGAGCTCTATATGGCCTGGGACCAGGCTCCCGTCGTCTGGGAAAAGCTCATGGAGGCGGGAAAGGACAGGGGCCTCGCGCCCGCCGGGCTCGGTTCCCGGGATTCCCTGCGGCTGGAGGCCTGCTACTCCCTTTACGGCCATGAGCTTGACGAGGATTCCACCCCGGTGGAATCCGGCTTGGGTTGGGTAGTGCGGGAAAAGGCTTGCGATTTCTTCGGAAAGGACGTCCTTCTGAGGCAGAAGAAGGAGGGAGTTCCCCGCAGGATGGTCGCTTTCGAGATGACCGAACGGGCAATCCCCCGGAACGGATACCCCCTGACGGCCGGCGGCCGGGAAGTCGGGATCGTCACGAGCGGCGGTTACGGCCCCACCCTGGAGAAGAATATCGGGCTCGGGTTCATCGACAAGGCGTTCGCGGAACCCGGTACCGAAATAAGCGTGAACGTCCGCGGAAAGGACAAAAGCGCGATCGTGGTAAAACGTCCCTTTTATACGTACAGGGGACTTTGATATTTTTACGATAAACCCGTAAAGGAGAACATTATGGCCAAGCCCAACCCTGAAAACCTGAAATATACGAAGGAGCACGAATGGCTTCTCGTCGAGGGAGATACCGTAACCTGCGGAATCACCGACCATGCCCAGGAACTGCTTTCCGATATCGTCTTCGTCGAGCTCCCCGAAACGGGCCGCATGGTGAAGCCGGGGGATCCCGTCGCAGTGCTGGAATCGGTCAAGTCGGTTTCCGACGTCTATTCCCCCGTTTCCGGGGAAATTACCGAGGTGAACGAAGCCCTGGAAGAAAGCCCCGACCTGGTGAACAAGGACGCCTTCGGGGAAGGCTGGATCGTCAAGATGAAAATCGGCGATCCCTCGCAGCTGGACGGGCTTCTCGGTTCGGCCGAATACGACGCCTTTATCGCGGAATAAACCGAAGTGGACTATCTTTCAAACGACCCGGAGACCCAGAAAGAGATGCTTGCCGCCTGCGGGCTCGGCGGCGTCGACGAGCTCTTCGGCGATATTCCCCGGCAGGCACTCATTCAGGGCCTGCCCGACGTACCCGCAGGCTTGAGCGAACTGGAGATAGACCGTCTTCTGCGGGGTCTTGCGGATAAAAACGCCCTTCCCCGGATATCCTATCTTGGGGCCGGCTGTTACGGCCACTACATCCCGGCGGCGGTTACCGCGATTACGAGCCGCTCCGAATTCGTAACCGCCTATACCCCCTATCAGCCGGAAATTTCCCAGGGGCTTCTCCAGGGAATTTTCGAGTTCCAGTCGATGATAGCGACCCTGACCGGCATGGACGCGGCAAACGCCTCGCTCTACGACGGGGCCACCGCCCTGGCCGAAGCCGCCGTCATGGCCAGCCTTATCTCCCGGAACGAGACCCTGCTCATCTCAGAGACGGTCCACCCCGAATACCGGCAGACCGTGCAGACTTACTGCACAGCCCGGAATCTCACCCTGAAGACGATCCCGATGGATGCCTCTTCGGGCAAGACCGATGCGGCGGCATTGAAAGCCCTTCTCGCGGAGAAAGCCGCCGGCGTCCTTGTTCAGAGCCCCAACTTCTTCGGGCAGATCGAGGACCTCGCGGGAATCGGTACCTTGGCCCACGAAGCCAAGAGCCTCTTCGTTCCCTGCTTTACCGAGGCGCTGAGCCTTGCCCTGCTGAAACCCCACGGGGCGTTCGGCGCCGACATCGTCGTGGGCGAGGGCCAGTCCCTGGGAATCGCCGCCGGGTTCGGCGGACCCCATGTGGGCATCATGTCCTGCAAGGCCGAGTATATGCGGAAGCTTCCCGGGCGCATCGTCGGAATGACGAACGACAGCCAGGGGCGCGAGGGCTTCGTCCTGACCCTCCAGGCCCGCGAGCAGCACATCCGGCGCGAGAAGGCGGCCTCGAACATCTGTTCCAACCAGGCCCTCTGCGCCCTTACCGCTACCGTGTACATGGCGGCCATGGGAAAGACGGGGCTCACGCATATGGCGAAGGTCAACTACGCCAGGGCCCATTACGCGGCCCTGGCTTTCGGGTCCCTTCCCGGGATCGCCTTGAAATTCGGCGGGCCCTACTTCAACGAGTTCGTCCTCGAGTGCGAGGATGCCGCCGCGGTTCAGAAGAAGCTGAAGGCGGCCGGCATAGCCGGGGGACTCTCCCTCGGGAAATTTTACCCGGCCCTTAAAAACTGCCTCCTGTTCTGCGTGACCGAGTTGGTAACCAAAGAGGATATCGATAGGACCGCGGAGGTTCTGAAATGAGCAAGGTAGAACTGATTTTCAATAAGCACAAAGGGGGCAAAAGCTGCGGCATAACCCCCCCCGCCGGAGTTCCCGAACCCCCGGCGCTCCCCGCGGAACTTCTCCGGGAGTCCCTTGATCTTCCCGACGTCTCCGAGACGGAGTTGGTCAGGCACTATACGGCACTCTCCAAGAAGACCTTCGGGGTCGATGACGGCTTTTATCCCCTTGGAAGCTGTACCATGAAGTACAATCCCAAGATCAACGAAAAAATGGCTGCCCTTCCCGGCTTTGCCGCCAGCCATCCCTATCTGGACGAGGACCTTGTCCAGGGAAACCTGCGGCTACTGAAAGAGCTTCAGGATTACCTGTGCGCCATTACCGGCTTCGGCGCCTTCACCCTGCAGCCAGCGGCGGGAGCCCACGGCGAGCTGACCGGCCTCATGATGATGAAGGCCTGGTTCGCGTCAAAAGGGGAGAAGCGCACGAAGATCATCTGCCCCGATTCCAGCCACGGAACCAACCCCGCGTCGGTTACCATGTGCGGCTTCGTCCCGGCCCCCCTGGCCAGCGACCCGGACGGCCTCGTGGACCTGAAAGCCCTGGAAGCGCTGATGGACGAAGATACCGCCGGCATGATGCTGACCAACCCCAACACCCTTGGGCTCTTCGAGAAAGACATCGTCGAGATTTGCCGCATCGTCCACGCCAAGGGAGGCTTGATGTACTGCGACGGCGCCAACGCCAACGCCGTACTGGGAGTCTCGCGGTTTGCCGACATGGGCTACGACATTTGCCATCTCAACCTGCACAAGACCTTCTCCACCCCCCACGGCGGCGGAGGCCCCGGCGCCGGTCCCGTGGGCGTAACCGCGGCCCTGGCCCCCTTTCTCCCCGGACCCGTCGCGGCGGAGGAAAAGGGCGTCTACGCCCTTAAAACCCCCGAAAAGAGCATCGGCCGGGTCAAGGGCTTCAACGGAAACTTCGGCGTACTGGTTCGGGCCTATACCTATATCCGGAGCCTCGGGGCCGCGGGGCTCAAAGCCACCGGAATCAATGCAGTGCTCAACGCCAACTACATGCGAAGCAGGCTGGAGAAACACTTCCACCTGGCTTATCCGGGACTCTGCAAGCACGAGTTCGTGCTTGACGATACGCGGTTGCCGAACGGAATCACCACCATGGATATCGCCAAGCGGCTTCTGGATTACGGATATCATCCTCCCACGATCTACTTCCCCCTGATCGTCCACGGGGCCATGATGATCGAGCCCACGGAGACCGAGCACAAGGATACCCTGGACCGGTTTATCGAGACGATGATCTCTATCCTGAAAGAGGCGGAGGACGATCCCGAGACCCTGAGGAAAGCCCCGCTTACCACGGTGGTTTCCCGTCTCGACGAGGTGCAGGCGGCCCGCAAGCCGGTGATCTGCTTCTGTTCCGGGGAGTGAGCATGGCCCGTCGCGCATGCCATGCTTCCGGATAAAAAAAGGAACCCTTTCGGATTCCTTTTTTTGAGACACGATGGATTCGCCTTTCGGTCGCGCGCTTCGTGCGCGCTCCCTGCAGGCCGCGTCGGTCGCTCTCGGCACATCCTGTGCCTCGCCCTCGCCGGCTCGGGACGCTCTCTCCGTTCGAATCCAACATGGCTCTATATAAAAAAAAGGAACCCTTTCGGATTCCTTTTTTTGAGCCACGTTGGATTCGAACCAACGACCCACGCCTTAAAAGGGCGTTGCTCTACCTACTGAGCTAGTGGCCCGGGGTTTGGTGACGAAAGCCATCTTATACGACGGGGCCTAACGTGTCAATACTCGAACGAAAGAGAGAGGTCCATGTTCAAAAGCGGGCGGACGCCGGGATCGAGTCCCAACTCGCTGCCGTAGAGGGCGAAGTCCAGCTTGCAGAAGGTCAGGTCGAGTCCGAGGCCCGTGGCGAGGTAGGTTTCGTGTATTCCCGCGCGAAGGCTTACCACGTCGAGGAGCACGAGTTCCGTGCCGATCCCGACGTTCAGGATCGGGTTGCGGTACAGGGGCTCGAGTATTTCCAGGGCGTTACGGTAGTCCAGCATGACGTTCCACGAGGTGACGGTTTGCCAGCGATCCGGCAGCGGAACCGAGAATCCTACCCCGGCGGAAAGCTCGATGGGAAGGAGGGCGCTTTGGGTATCCGCGTCGGGGGTGGCGGAAAGGTAGTCGTCCAGGTTCGCGTAGTGGGTGGTGAACGCGGGGGTCAGGAGATTCCTGCACAGGATCGCGGCGGAAAATAGCGAACCGTACCGGTACATGAGCCCTGTGTCGAGCCCGAAGCCCGTAGAGAGCATGAGGGGGATGCCCGAAGGGTTCATCGAGGTGGCGATGTCCATGATCTCGAGGGCGGTTCCCTGCTGGATCATGAAATTCTGGATGTACCCCTTGAGTTGCAATCCCAGGGCCAGGGAATGTTCCTCCTTCTCGTACACCGTAAGGCCGTACGCCCCGGTGAGGAGGAAATCGTTATCGATGACGATCGAGGCGCGGGTCAGGGACGGAATGTTCACGACTAGGTTCGTGTCGCTGAATATCCCCGCGCCGAAATTGCGGTCCACCATGCCGAAGGCCAGGGGGCCCGTAACGCCGGACCCTATGTAGATGCCGTTGTTTTCCGCGACCAGGTCCAGGATTCCGCCGGTGATGTCGTCGGACATGAGTACCGCGGGAAGGTCAAAGAGAGGCCCCGCTGCGTGCATGGCGATCCTGGCGATCGACCAGGTTTTGTCGACGTAGGCGAGTCCCGCGGGGTTCGTGAGCAGCGTGTCGAAGCCGGTAATTTGGGTGGTGAAGGGCCCTCCCATGCCGGCGGTTTTCGCGCTGACGGGTTCGGGCGCATAGGGGTCGAAGTTGAAGTCCGCCGCGGAAAGCGGCAGGGCAACGAGCGACGCGAGGCCGAGGGAGAGGATTTTCCGGGCCAGCCCCCGGGGCGGACGAAGGTTCGTTTCGATAAAGGTCATTGTGTCCCCTTAAGCAGGTCGATCAGGTTGAATCCGACGAAATCGGCGTCTCCCGCGTCGGGTCGGGCTTCGAGAATTGTAACGACGTTAAGTATCGTGGTCAGTTCGGCCGTGAGTTCCGGATCGGAGGTGTATGTGCCTATCGTACCGGCGCCCGTTGACATGATGTCCATGATCGCGTCTACGCCAATGTCGCTCGCCACGGCGGCGAGAACCACGGATGAGGCGAACACGATCGAGTCGATCGGGGCTTCGTTCATGGTCGTGGTATCGTTGAGGACGTCGAGTACCGCGTCGAGGTTTACGGAGGTGTCAAAGGAGTCGAGAATTTGGGAAACCAGGGCGTTGGTGTCCGCCGCATCGGCCGCCTGGGCGAGGAGGTCGGTTACGGCCGCGAGATCGAGGCTCGCGGTGGTGGCGAGATTGAGGATTTCCGCCTGGTCCGCGACGGAGAGGTCCTGGATATCCGAGGTGGACTTACCGCCGAGGGCGTCCAGTATTGCCTTCGCCGCGTTGGGATCCTCGGCGTAACCGGAGGTCGCCAGGGCGATCAGGTCGTCTATCGACGTGCTGGACGAGATTTGGAGGCTGTCCCGCGCCAGTACGGTACCGAAAGAGGTCGTGAAGATCTGCCGGCACGATACGGCCAGTATCGCGGACATTATCCCCAGGACGGTTATATATGCGATTCGTTTCATATCGCCTCCCGCTTGCCGTAAATACTACCCCATTCATGGGTATTCCACAAGTTTTCTTCTTATTGATTATAGGCCTTTCGGGCGCCTCACGCGAATCGGGCGATTCCCGGGGCGGTAAGCGCCACCATTACCTCGGTCCCGGGTTTCGCGCCCGTGGCGGGAATGCGCACGGCGAGATAGTTTTCGGTAAGGGCTTTTTCCCACCCGCCGTCGAGGCCCCTTTCGACGATTGCCCGGAGGGGCTTATCCAGCCAGCCGGCCTCGTAGGCTTCATGGGCGCTTTCGGCCAGTTTCGAGAGGCGCGCGACCCGCTCCCCCGCGACGCGTTCCGGGACCTTCGGCTTCATGGACCAGGCTTCGGTGCCGGGCCGGGCGGAAAAGGGGAACGCGTGAATGCCCGCGAAGGCGAGGTCCCGGCACATGCGGTAGGTGTCTTCAAAGTCTTCGTCGGTTTCGCCGGGGAAGCCGGTGATGATGTCGCAGGCGAGGAAGGGATCGTTCTTGACCGAGCGCAGGCGTTCCACGGCGCGGTACACCGTCTCGGCGGTATAGGGCCGGCGCATGGCCTTGAGGACGCGCTCGCTGCCGGACTGGACCGAAAGGTGGAAATGGGGCCTCACGCGGGGATCCGAAAGGGGTTCGAGCATGGCTTCGTCGACCCGTTCGGGATAGAGGCTCGAAATGCGGAGGGCCACGGATCGGGTTTCCGCGAGGATTCGGCGGAGCAGGTCCGCGAAATCGCCGTCGGCGCGGTACTGCGACAGGTTGACGCCCGTGAGGACGACCTCGGACCAGCCCGCGTCCTCAATCCTGCGGATTTGCGCGATTACGTCTTCCGCGGGGAGGGAGACGGCCTTGCCCCGGGCGAGGCGGATGCGGCAGTAGGTGCAGTGATTGTTGCAGCCGTCCTGGATCTTGATGGAGGCGCGGGAATGGAACAGGAAGTCGTCGGTGGCGAGGCGGAAGGTGGTTTCCGACGCGTTTGCCGGGGACGAGCGGTGCATGTCGCAAAAGCTTTCCACCGCGGCGAGGTACCGGGCCTCCGGATGGAGGAGGTGGAAATGGGAGATCCAGGCGGGAAGGTTCGCGAGTTCGCCCTTTCGGGACCCGGGAAACACGCAGACCCGCGGGCTTATCGCGGCGATGGCGGCGGATTCCACCTCGGCGTAGCAGCCCGTCACCAGGACCGGGGCGTTCGGGTGGCTGGAGAGCAGGTTTCGTATGAGACGCCGCGCCTTTTGCTCGGCCTTGCCCGTGACGGTGCAGGTATTTACCACGCAAAGGGAGGGCTGTTCGACCGGACGGAAGGCGGGCGCCGTTCCCGAAGCCCGGGACGCGTCGTCCGCCGGGGAAACGCCGGCGAGGGCGCCTTCGTCGGGCTTTACGGTTTCGGCGGACGCGGCGGTTTCGGCGCCGGAGACGCGGAACCCCGCCTCGACGAAGGCGTGGGCAAGGGACTCGGTCTCGATTTGATTCAGTTTGCAGCCCAGGGTTTCGAAGCGGACGAGATCCATGGGCGGTTCAGTTGAGGAGGGCGATTACCCGGTCCCGTCCCCGGGCGGCGTCCTGATTGGTGGCGTCCAGGGCGATGGCCCGGTTGTAGGCTTCCAGGGAATAGCGGTAGTCCTTCGCCTTTTCCCGGGCATATCCAAGGCGGACCCACCATTCCACGTTGGCGCTTTCGAGCTGGATCGCCGCGGTGAAGGAGATGTCCGCGTGCCGGTAGCGGGCGAGCCGGATATAGAGTTCGCCCATGAAGGCGTAGGCGCCGGCGATTCGGCTCCCGTTCGGGGCGTAGGTAATGTAGTCCTGGAAGAGGCGGAGAGCGTCTGCGTTGAGCCCGCGGTAGTATTTCGCCTCGGCTTGGATTTCGATGAGCCGGGGGTCGTACCGGGAAAGTTCCCGGCCCCGGGCCGCGGCGGTATCGGCTTCCTCGTAGCGCCCCACCTTCACGAGGGACCAGCTGAGGACGACGTAGCTTTCCACGTTGGAGGGATCGGCGGCGATCTCGGCCTCGCATACCTGAATGGCTCCCTTGAAATCCCCGGTGCGGTACATGACGAGGGCGTCGGGTTTTTCCTGGGCGACGGAAGGGGAAGCCAGGGCGGCGAGGAGGAGGACCAGGGCGAGCGGGGCGGGGCGCGCGGCGGGGGATTTACGCATGGAGCCTCAGCGGTTCATGGTGCAGATACCGGAGAAGAAACAGCCGCTTTCGAGCACGACCTCGGGGGCCGTCACGTCGCCGGTCAGTTTCCCGCTGGAGAATACGTGGACCATCCTGTCGGCGGTGACGTTGCCCACCACTTCTCCCTTGATCACCACGCGGCTCGCGTGGATATCGGCCTTTACCGTGGCGTCGGAATCGATCATGAGATCGCTCGTCGCCTCGATCCGGCCGGTTACCCTGCCCTTGATCATGAAGGGCTCGGCGAATTCTATGGTGCCCGAAAAATCGATGTCCGGGGCGAGTACCGTATCGTAATCCTCCTCGTCGAGATCGAGAAGGTCGTTATCGTTGATGTCTACCATGCATCTACTGTAGCCGCGAACCGGGCCTCGGTCAAGACGGTTTCTTGGGCGCGGCGCCGGCCATGTCCTTGCCCGTCTCGCTGATTTCCATGGCGACGGTTTGCCATGCGTCCTCGAAGGATCGCCTCATGTCCTTCGCGTAGGGGTTCAGGAGTTGCATGTCCATGAAGAGCTCCTCGCTGTCCTTCGCGACCTGGCGGCAAATGGCGAGCAGTTTCCGGTACCAGAGGGTGCCGATGGGCGTGTCGTCGATCCCCATGACGTTGAGGGACCTGCCCAGCATGTGGGTGAGCGCCTGGCTCAGGGCCGCCTGACGGTCGTGCTCTTCCGGGGTCATTTCCACCACCATGATGCCGAGGGAGCGGAAGAAATGGCCTAATTCCTCGTATTGCTCGGGGGGCATCCGGACGGGATACATCATGAGGGGAAGGCCCATTACGCTTTCCTTGCCCGACTCGGGGCCGAACATGGGATGGGTCGCGAGGATGGGCGTGGCCGGCGGGAGGATTTCGGTCATCCACTCGACGGGTTTCACCTTGACCGAGCAGGTGTCGACGACGAGGGTATCGGGGCCGAGAAGGGGCGCGATCCGCTCGAGGGTCTCGCGCATGCTCCGCATGGGGACGGAAAGGAATACCGCGGGAAGCTTGCACAGTTCCTCGAGGCTCACGAGGGCGCAGGGCGGGTTTTCCCGCGGGCTCCGGTTGTACCCGAATACCTCGTAGCCATGGGACAGCACCTTCGCCCAAAATAACCCGAATCGGCCGAGGCCGAGCACTCCGACTTGTTCCATGAGAGCCAAGCTACCGGTAAACCCGCGATCCTGTCAAGAAAAAACCGAAGGGCTTCCCTTCGGCGGTTTTTCGGGGAACTTGCGGAAGAGTGGCGCTTCGGATATGCTTTGGTAACTCACTTCTTATTATCAGTAGAAAAGGAGACTGTCCCCATGAATTTCGTCGAAACAATGAAGAGCCGCGCCGTGCAGTACGGGAATCGCCTCGTTCTCCCCGAGGGTACCGAGCCCCGCACCGTCCAGGCCGCCCGCAAGATCCTCGACCAGAAGATCGCCTCCGCCGTCACCCTGCTCGGGGAAGCCGCCGCGGTCGCGAAGGTCGCCGCCGAGGCGGGCGTGAAACTCGATGGCGTATCGGTCGTCGACCCCTCGACTTCCGAGCTTCTCGCGGATTTCGCGAATACTTACTACGAAAAGCGCAAGGCCAAGGGGATGACCCCCGAGCAGGCCAAGGCCGACATGTCCGGGGCGCTCCGCTTCGGCGCCATGATGGTCGCCAAGGGCATCGCCGACTCCATGGTCGCGGGCGCCGAGAACACCACCGGCGACGTCCTGCGCGCGGGCCTCACCGTGATCGGCACCGCCCCCGGCACCAAGACCGCCTCCTCCTGCTTCGTGATGGACACCAAGGACCCCAAGTGGGGTTCCGACGGCCTTCTCATATTCGCCGACTGCGCCGTGATTCCCACCCCTTCCGCTGAGCAGCTTGCCGACATCGCCGCCTCCGCCGCGGCGAGCAGCCGCGCCTTCACCGGCGCCGAGCCCGTGGTCGCCATGCTCTCCTTCTCCACGAAGGGCTCCGGCGGCAAGGACGAGAACGTCCTCCGCGTCCAGGAAGCGGTCAAGATCCTCGGGGAGCGGAAGCCCGACTTCGCCTTCGACGGCGAGCTCCAGGCCGACGCGGCCCTCGTGCCCTCCGTGACGGCGAAAAAGGCCCCGGGCAGCCCGATCACCGGCAAGGTGAACACCCTCGTGTTCCCGGACCTGGGGAGCGGCAACATCGGCTACAAGCTGGTGCAGCGCCTGGCGAACGCCGAAGCCTTCGGCCCCTTCCTCCAGGGCTTCGCGAAGCCGATTTCCGACCTTTCCCGCGGCTGCTCGGTCGACGACATCGTGACCACCGCCGCGGTGACCCTGGTCCAGGCCGGCAAGAAATAATCCGTTCCCGCCGGACCGTCGGGGCGTAAATCCCGCGCCCCGAAACAATAAAGCCTTCCGAACCCCGCACCCGGGCGCCGGAAGGCTTTTTTGTGCCCGCGTTTGTGCCCGCGAGGCCGAGGCAAAACCGCGACGCTTTACCAACCCCTGTCAGCGGCATTCGACGCGCTTCCGTCAGCCTTATCCGTGAATTTTACCCAACCTTACCCAGTATCGCCGAGGCTTGGATGGGGCAAGGAGCAGGGGCCGGCCCAGGCGCGGTTCCGCAGGAGGCGACTAACGCAGTTCGGCGCCGACGAGGACGTAGCGACGGGTCCCCCCTGTGGAAGCCCAACCTTACCCGTTAAAGCCGAAGCTTTCATGGGGCCATGAGCGGCGCAGTCCCCGAACGGTTCCGCATGTTGAAGCCGCAGGCTTCAACCAG
>QKCE01000154.1 GCA_003245785.1 Spirochaetales bacterium
CCCGTCGTATTCCATCATGCCCGCGTATTCCACGTTCGGCACGCGGACCCGGTCGAACTTGTCGAAGTCCGCGCCGGTCTCGAAGGCGGCGGTCATTTCAAGGGCGCGGTCGCCGCGGAAGTTGAAGTATATTACCGAGTCGCCGTCGTCGATCGTTCCGACGGGCTTTCCGTTCTCGGCGATCACGAACTCCTTGAGGTCCTGGTCGATGATCCCTGGAATGTCCTTCCGCCAGGTCTCGATGGCCTCGCGGGCCGATGAGAACTGGCGGCCGTTGCCGAGGACGTGCACGTTCCAGCCGCGGTCCACCATGGACCAGTCGGCGCCGTAGCGGTCCATCGTGATGAACATGCGGCCGCCGCCAGAGGCGATGCGGTAGTCGACGCCCTTGGCGTTCAGTCCCTTGAGGAAGTCCTCGAAGGGATCGACGTAGTCGAGGGCGCTGGTCTCGCCGACGTCGCGGCCGTCGAGAAGCGCGTGTACCCGGGCGGTCTTGACGCCCGCTTCCTGGGCCTTGGTGAGCATCGCCTTCAGGTGATCGACGTGGGAGTGGACGTTGCCGTCCGAGAACAGGCCGATGAAATGGAGCTTGGAATTATTCTTCCGGACGTTTTCGATGAGTTTCTGCCAGGTATGACCCTCGAACATCGCGTTCGACTCGATCGAGCGGGACACGAGCTTCGCGCCCTGGGAAAAGACGCGGCCGCAGCCGATCGCGTTGTGCCCGACCTCGCTGTTGCCCATATCGTCGTCCGAGGGGAGCCCGACCGCGGTCCCGTGGGCCTTGAGCTTCGTCGTGGGCCAGTCTTTCTGGAAGGCCGCGAGGGCTTCCATATGGGCGTCGGCGACCGCGTCGCCTTCCGTATATTTGCCGTAACCCACGCCGTCCATGATAACCAGGACGACAGGGCCTTTCCGGCCCTTCCACTTGGGATTCCTGTCGAGTGCCTTTACCATAATATGACTCCTATCGGTGATCGCTTTGTAGGCTAAATGTAACTTTTTTTACCGCTTTGGGCAAGGAAGGGTGGCGTCCCTCCCCAGGGCTACGGGATTCCGTTTCGCGCGCGGCCGTTCGCTCGCCCGGAGGTATCGGAAACCGGGGCGAAAAAAACGAACCGGGCGGAATTAGGCGAAATCCCTCGGTCAAACGCCCGGAATTCCTGGCCGCCCGGGCGTTCCCGCCCTTTTTCCGCGCGGGTATTGCAACTTCAAGATCGAGAATCGATACTTACTGCATGAAGATTAACGTCGTTCTCGAGGGAGAAAGACTGGATGCGTTTCTTTCAGCCTCGGCTACGATTGACGACGCGGACGAAATACTTAGGGCCTTCCGTGATATCGCGCGTCGGGCCCATTCGGCGGTACGTCTGGACGTTTCGGCGGTCGCGCCGGTCGACGTGACGTTTTTCCAGTTGCTGATTTCCCTGAAAAACGCGATAACCTCGGAAGGTCGGGCCTTTACGCTGAAAGGCTGCGACGCCGATTGCGCCGCCTACAGGACCGCCTCGCTTCTCGGAATTTCGCTCGATGCGCTGAACGGAAATCCCGGGGGCGCGCGATGAACCTCGACGAAAACAGGGAACTATTCCTCGAGGAAGCGGCGGACCTCCTGGAACGGCTGGAGCGCGCGCTCCTCGAGCTTGAGAGGGATACCTCCCGGCTCGATTTGGTCAACGACATTTTCAGGGCGCTTCACACGATAAAGGGTTCCGGCGCCATGTTCGGGTTCGATAACGTGTCCAAATTCTCGCATCAGTTCGAGAATCTCTTCGACGACATCCGCAAGGGAATCCTTTCCGTTACGCCCGAGATCATCTCCGAGAGTTTAGGCGGCGTCGACGCGATCCGAACCATCCTCGAGAGGGACGCGCCTACCGAGGAGTCCTCGCGAATCGAGGCGTGGATTTCCCGCGTGCGCGAAGCCGCGGGCGGCCATCGGGCGGTCCCGACCCCGCCGGTCGCCGCGAATCCCCCGCCCCCGGACGAAAATACCGAACCCGGCGAATGCGAGCTGCCCGCGGCGTTCAGGATATCCTTCAAGCCGTCCCCGGATATCCTTACGAGGGGCGTGCGCGTCGAGGCCCTGCTCTCGGAACTTGCTTCCCTCGGCGAATTCGAGCTCACGGCCGACCTGACGCGGGTCCCCCCGCTCGACTCCATCGACCCGACGGGCTTGTACCTCGAATGGAACTGCACCCTGGCCACCGATAAATGCAGTAACGACGTGCGTTCCGTCTTCATATTCGTCGAGGATTACGCGGAAATAGGAATCAGGGAAATCGCCCTGCAGGAAGAGGACGGAAGAATTTACGCGCCGAGGATCGGCGAGGTTTTGTCCGGTCGGGGAAAGCTCGATCCGGGGCAGATCGAGGATATCCGCAAGGGACAGCCGCAGTTCGGCGAGGTCGCGGTGAAGTCGGGCCTCATTTCGCAATCGGAACTGGACGCGGCGCTCGCGGAGCAGCGGATAGTCAAGGCAGTCGCGACGGAACGGGAAGTCCGGCAGGAATCGGCGACGGTCCGCGTAAGGAAGGAAAAGCTCGACTATCTGGTGGACGCGGTGGGCGAACTCGTCATACTCCAGGCCCGTCTCATGCGGGAATCCAAGGAAAGCGGCCTCGCTTCCTTCACGTCCCTGGCGGAAAACCTTTCGCGGCTGACCTCCGTGCTTCGGGACGCCTCGATGAGCATCCGCATGGTCCCCCTGGAGGATTCCTTCTCGGGCTTCCGCCGTCTCGTGCGCGATATAGCGACCAATCTCGGCAAGGACGTCAAGCTCGAGATAATCGGGGCCAGCACCGAACTCGACAAAAACCTCGTCGAGTATCTCAAGGACCCCCTCGTGCACATAATCAGGAACTCGGTCGATCACGGCATCGAGGCGCCCGCTGAGCGTGTCCGGGCGGGGAAGCCCGCCGCGGGGACGGTCACGCTTTCGGCGGCCCAGTACGGCTCGAGCGTGAAGATAGAGGTCAAGGACGACGGGGCCGGGCTCAATATCGGGAAAATCAAGGCCCGGGCGGTCGAGCGTAGGCTCCTCGACCCCGGTGAAACCGACGTGGACAGGATTACCTCCATGATATTCGAGCCCGGGTTTTCCACGGCGGAGAAGACGACGAACATTTCGGGCAGGGGCGTCGGCATGGACGTGGTGCGCACCAACGTCGAGCGCATGCAGGGAGAGGTGACCATAGCGAGCGAGGAAGGGAAGGGCACGAGGATAACCCTCACCATACCGCTTACCTTGGTGATAGTGGACGGCCTTCTCGTCAAGGTCGGCGACAACGATTACGTGATCACCCTGAGCCTCGTCGACCAATGCCTCGATTTCACGCGGGAGTACGCCGCCGCCCTGGGGCAGCAGGGCTTTATCTCCCTTCGCGACCGGGCGGTCCCCGTGCTCGACCTCGGGGACATCCTGAACGGCAGGCCGATCGGCGAGTCCCTGGACGCGAGGCTCGTCATCGCGAACGTCGACGGAAACGAGGTCGCGTTCCTCGTCGACGCGGTGACGGGAAAACAGCAGGTAGTGATCAAGCCGTTTACCGCGGCGATGAAGAACATTCGGACGATCTCGGGAGCCACGATTTTGGGCGACGGTTCCGTGGGATTGATTTTGAACACCAACGAATTGGTCAAGCACGGGAGAAAGGCGTTGGCGGCGACCTGAGCCCGGGCGCCCCATTACGAAGGAAAGGAGTTGTAAATGGCCATAGGCATAAAGGGAAAGATGATTTCCGGTTTTCTCGCGGTCGCGTTCCTGGGCCTCGCGATAGGCGGGGTCGGGATGGTGAACATGCTTCGCATAGAGGCGGCGGACACGTTCCTCTACGAAAAGACGACGGTGCCCCTCGAGGCCATCGGGCGTATCGACAGCGACATGGAGAAGCTTCGCGCCGACCTTTTCGCCCTCATCCTCGCGCCCGACCAAAAAGAGGCGAACGCCATTTCGGCGGAGATGACCGAAACCTACGGGGATATTTCCTCGGCGGAAGACCTTTACAGGACCACATTCATCGACGAGAACGACAGGCGGATTTTCGAGGAATACCTGAAGCTGCGGGTGGTATACACCGACATGGTGCGACTGCTCGCGTCCAGGGCCGGCATGGACACGGTCGACTCCCTTATCCATGTCATGCATAACGACTTCGAAAAGGATTTCACTCCGCTGATGGCGAAAATCGACGAGGTATATTCCCTGAACATCGCCGCCGCGGAAAAGACCTCCGCCGACAATACCGCCCTCGCCCGCATGTCCATAGCCATTCTCCTCACGGTCGTCGGCATATCGCTGATCCTCTCCCTCGTGCTTGCCTTCGGCATCTCCGGTTCCATCGTTAAGGTGTTCAGCACGGTGGAAGAGGGGGCGGAGAACGTGACCGTCGGCGTCGGGCAGATATCCGGCTCCTCGGAACAGCTCGCCCAGGGCTCGAACGAGCAGGCATCCAGCATCGAGGAGGTTTCCTCCAGCATCGAGGAGCTCTCCGCGACCATCCGCCAAAACGCGGACAACGCGAGCCAAACCGAGCAGATCGCGAAGAAATCGGCCCTGGACGCCAAGGTCGGGGGCGACGCGGTGAAGCTCACCGTCCAGGCGATGAAGGATATCTCCGAAAAGGTCCTGGTGATCCGCGAAATCGCGCGGCAGACCGGGCTCCTCTCCCTGAACGCCGCCATCGAGGCCGCGAGGGCGGGCGAGCACGGAAGGGGCTTCGCCGTCGTGGCGAGCGAGGTCCAGAAACTCGCCGAGAACAGCCAAAACGCCGCGAAAGACATCGAAGTCCTCTCGCGCTCCAGCGTGGAGCAGGCGGAATCCGCCGGAACCCTGCTCGAAACCCTCGTCCCGAATATCCAGAAGACGGCCGATCTCGTGACCGAGATCAACGCGGCAAGCTCGGAGCAGGCGGGGGGCGTGCAGCAAATCAACATGGCGATCCAGCAGCTCAACAGCGTGGTTCAGGAGAACGCGTCCTCTTCCGAGGAACTCGCCTCCACGGCCGAGGAGCTTTCGTCCCAGGCGGAGCTCATGAGGGAGTCCGTCGTGTTCCTGCGGACTGGCAGGCGGGAAGGTCCCGCGATCCCGACCGGTCCCTCCC
>QKCE01000301.1 GCA_003245785.1 Spirochaetales bacterium
CTCGCGGTATTGCCCGGCCTTCCGCCGCCACAGGGCGTACTGGCGGAGCGGCAGGGCCACCGGGTCCTGGGCGAGGACGGACTCCGCCTGGTCGGCGGCTTCCTTCCATTTTTCCCGGGAAGCTAGAAGGTTCGCGAAATCCAGCCGAAGGGTAAGGTTGTCCGCCCAGCGGCCCAGATATTCCCGATACGCCCCGAAGGTAGCCTCGTCCTCGTTTTCGGTTTCCGCGCTCGCGATGAAGCCGAGCCAGGCTTCCTCGTTCGCCGGCTCGAGCGCCGTCACCTTGCGGTACCATCCGAGGGCCAAATCGGCCAAGCCGAGGGCGAAATAGGTCTTGGCGAGGGCGAGCAACAATTCGGGCACCGCCCCGTGCTCGCGTACGGCCTCCTGGAGCAGGGGCAACACCACCGCGGGGTCTTCGCCCAGATTCGCCCGGCAAAGCACCCTGTAATAGGAAAGAAGGGAGGGATCGCAACCGAGACGCGCCGCCTTCGTCAGTTCCGAGGACAGGGAAGGCCAGTCCCGGGCGGAAACGAGGGCCATGAGCACTCCGTATTCCGGGCCGGCGGCTTCCGCCGCGCCGCCGTATCCCTCCACGGCCCGCCGGAAATGGTTCAGGGCCGAAACCGGGTTTCCCGTGTTTCGGAAGGCTTCCGCCATCATGGCGTGCACCGCGGGATCGCCGCCCCGGGTTTTCAGGTGCAGCCTGGATGCCGCGATCGCCTTGGCCCACTCCCCCTTGTCGATATGGTTCTTGATTATCGTCAGGCTTACCGTCTCCGGCGAAGCCTGCCGGTCGGGAAGCGATTCGCCGAGCTCCTCCATGAAGCCCGCCGCCGTCTCCGAATCGCCCATTTCCAGGGCGACCGAAACGCGGTACCACTTGAGCGCCTCGTCGTCGGGGGAAAATTCCAGGGCCGCCTGGTACTGGGTCAGGGATTCGGGAAGATAGCCCAATTCCTTGAGGGAATGGGCGAGGTAGAGCCGGGGCGCCACGCCGTCCAGCCCGTTGTCGATAAGGAAAGTGAGCATCTGGCGCGCCATGTCGGCGTCGCCCTTCCGGTAACGCTGCACCGACTCGACGAAAAGCGCGTTCCGGTAGGCTTGATTGAGCCGCTCGTCGTCGGGGGCGAGGCCGAGGGCTTCCTCGAAGGTTTCCCTCGCCAGGCCGGGCTTGCGGGAGCGGAGGAACGCGGTGCCCAAAAGGAGCCGCGCGTCGAGGGACGAGGGATTGAGCTCGAGGCTGCGGCGGAAGGCCCACAGGGCCCGCTCGAGATTCGAGTCGGACAGCCACGCGCGGCCCAGGAAAAACCAGCCCGCGGGGTCCTCGGGCCGAACCTTTACGTAGGTCCGGGCGGAGAGGGCCGCCTTCGCGTAGGCGCCCTCGGCATGCCAGGACCTCGCGAGGTAAAGGTGGATTTCCGGATGCGCCTCGCCGGACGGATCGCCGACCGCGCCGTCGGCGTAGCCTTCCATCGCGAGAGTCTCGAGGATTCGTATCGCCTTGCCGTATTCTCGCCGCTGGCCCGCCTTGAGCGCCTTGCGGAATTCCGCGTCGAACCGGCTGTCTTTTCCGCTTTTTTCCATTGGTTACCCGTTCAGGGAGTATACCCCGCGAACGGCGCCTTGTGCAAACGTAAAAAAACCGGTTACAGGGTAACGGCTCCGGGGAAGCGGCCGTCAAAACCCCGAAGGCGAAGGAAAAAACCGGTGGAAGGCACGTCTCCCGTCGACATCGCGACGGCGACTTCGTGCCGCCCCGCGGCGAGGCGCAACGGGATCGCCAGGGAATCCTGGTCCCTGGGCCATGGGCCGGAAAGCCCCTTGTGGGCTTCCTTGCCGTCGATCCAGAGCCGGAAGGGCCCGTCATAGCCCACCAGGGCCTCGCATTCCGCCGCTTCCGAGAGCTCGAACGAGGCGAAAAAGGCCGTATGCCCGGATTTTCCGCGCCAGGTTTCTTCCATATTCGCTTTCCACCAATCGGGGAATTCAAGCCGTTTCAGCCGCCCGTAAGCGTCCCTCGCCGGGCACGGGAGTCCCGCGATATCCTCGCCCTTCGCGAGCGAACTCGCCTCCCAGACGCGGAACCAGCGCGAGAGCGGGGGAATGGCCTCGATCGGGATCGGGCCGAAGGAAGGCACGGGCATTTGCCGGGAATCGAAGGTATTCACCTCCGGGTCGCAGCCCCAGCCATGCACCACCGAGCAACCGACCAGCTCGTCCATGGTAAGGCGAAGCCTCGCCTTGTTGCCGGAATACCGGGTTTGGTACACCGCCTTGAGTATCCTCCCCGTCGGGGTCCGGATCGCGAAGCCCGTCGGCCGGCAGGGGGAGGAAAGCCCTCCCACGACGTTTTTGAAAGCCACTTCCACGACGGGGGAAAGGGGGTCCTTTACGAAGCGGGCGGAGACCGGCTGGGGACAGGGAAGGATATCCTTCCGGCCGAAAACCAGCCTTTCCGCCATATCGGCAAAGCGCCCGGCAAGGATACGATGCCCCGGCGTGGAGATATGGATCCAGTCGTCCATCTCCAGGTCAGCGGTGGGAACCATTTCCAGGCGGGGAATGACCGCCGGGAGTACGCGTTGCTGCTCGGTAATCGAGGCCCACGCGTCGTGCCCGGCCTCCCGACCCAGTTCCCGGGCGATCTGGGCGATAATCCAGGGCAGCCGGGGCTGGCCCGTATCGCGGCGCACCGCCTCCACGAGGGCTTTCATCTTTTCGGTATACGTCCCGGTACGGTCGTCGTAGGTATCGCTGCACCCCTGGTACCAGAGCGCCCCCGCCAGGGGCTGGCCCGAGGCGCGGAGGCTCGCGAGCATCGAACCGTAGAGGGAGTTCCCGCCCCGGTCCGCGAGTTCCGGCGACCACTGGTCCATGGACGTACCGCCGTGGGCCGTGGCGATGAGCCCCTGGGGAACGCCGGTCCGCCTGAGCATCTCGAGGGCGAACCAGAATCCCGGGCCGCTCCCGCGAAGGGCTTTCCGCTTCGCCGCGGCGGCCTCGTGCGGGGAAAGCCGCGCCCCGCCGTTATGGACGGCATCGGGGGATTCCGCGAGGAAGTGTATCGGGTCGCGGGCGGTTTCCCAGACCCGGGCCATGGTAAGGCAGCGAATCCGCCCGTCCGTCGGCGCGTCGCGGTCGATCACGCCGATACCCTCCATATTGCTCTGCCCCGCGAGAAGCCAGAGATCCCCTACCCAGACGTCCGAAACCGTCGCCAGGGCCACGGCGCCCCGGGCGTACCGGCACTCGAAGGTCACCTCGTAGGGTCCCCCCGGCGGAAGGGCGCGAAGCCGCGCCGTAAAAGAGCCGCCCGAGGCGCGCCCGGCCTTGACGGCGGAGAAGCCCGCGAGGCTCTCGCCCGCGAGGGTCACGGACGCGAGAATGTCCCCCGTACCCGGGGCGTCGCCCGTTACGGTAACGGAGGCGCCGTCCTTGCCGCGCTGCAGGAGCTGTCCCCTGGAGAGCCCGGAGCGGACCCTGAAGGGCCGCGAAGTCGAATCGTCGGAGTAGTCCATGGCCCATCATGGACCGGGCCTAACGATCCGGTCAAGCGCTTTGACACCCCGGCCCGGGGGGAATAGAATGGAAGGCAAGATGAACACCAGGTATTTTCATTTCGACCCGAAAGGCACCCTTTCGGAATCGGCGGACGCGGTTGTATTTCTCTCCCGGAGGGAACGGGGCACCGAGGCGGGCTTCGCCTGGATCGACTGCTGCGGTCCCGAACGGATCGAGCTCGAGGATATCGCGGTCAACTTCGGCCTGCACCGGCTCTCGGTGGACGACTGCTTCGAGGAAAGCCCCATTCCCAAAATCGACGTATTCCCGGAATACTGCGCTCTCGTGTTCAACGACGTAATCCCCGACCGCGAAGGCATACGACTCTCGGAATCGAACTTTTTCCTCGGGCGCGACTTCCTCCTGAGCGTCCGGCGGGCGGAATCGGAGGGAGCCTGCCCCGTCTCGAAATTCGTCGAGCGGATCGGGCGGAACGGCGTCCCGGGCGGGCCTGCCATGCTCCTCCATTCCTTCCTCGACGAGGCCGTGGACCGGGTATTTCCCGCCATCGAGGACTTCGCGGACCGCATCTCGGAAATCGAGGACGGCATCGCCACCGGCGCGGGCTTCTTCGACGCGGGCGAACTCAGCGCCATGAGACGGAGCCACATGGCCCTCCGGAAAAGCCTCAACTACGAGCGGGAACTCGTGTCCCGGATCCGGCGCCGGGAAAGCCCCCTCTTCGGCGAGGCCACCCTGCCCTACTTCGGCGACCTCTACGACCACCTGGCGAGCTATCTCGACCTCGCGGAGTCCAACCGCGAAATGCTCGGAAACCTCATGCAAATGAACCTCACCATGTCCAACAACTCCATGGCCGAGGCCTCGAACCGCATGAACCTCTCCGTCCGGCGACTCACCTTCATCACCGTCATCTTCATGCCCCTCACCCTCATCTCGGGCATCTTCGGCATGTCCGAGTTCACCATGATGACCGGCCCGGGCCATTGGAAAATCGCCTACCCCCTATTGGCCCTGGGAATGGTCGGTATCGCCGCCATAACCGCGCGGATCCTGCGGGGCATGGACGCGCGGGACGGGAAGTAGGGGGAAGTCTCCCCCTCGCTCCGGCTTCGGCCTTGCGGCCGCGATCCTCCGCTACCCCCACTAGGGTGCCGCGAATCTTTCATGGGGCGGCCGCGGCCGCAATCCCCTCACTTAGGTCTTGGTTGAAGCCTGCGGCTTCAACATGCGGAACCGTTCGGGGACTGCGCCGCTCATGGCCCCATGAAAGCTTCGGCTTTAACGGGTAAGGTTGGGCTTCCGCAGGGGGGACCCGTCGCTACGTCCTCGTCGGCGCCGAACTGCGTTCGTCGCCTCCTGCGGAACCGCGCCTGGGCCCACCCCTGCTCCTTGCCCCATCCAAGCCTCGGCTATACTGGGTAAGGTGGCGCGGGCACAAAAAAGCCTTCCGGCGCCCGGGTGCGGGGTTCGGAAGGCTTTATTGTTTCGGGGCGCGGGATTTACGCCCCGACGGTCCGGCGGGAACGGATTATTTCTTGCCGGCCTGGACCAGGGTCACCGCGGCGGTGGTC
>QKCE01000302.1 GCA_003245785.1 Spirochaetales bacterium
TATTGCCCATGCTTACCCCAACCCGGTATTTTTTAAGATCCGCGGGGTTTTTGATCCTGATATCGGGATTAAGGGTAACCGCGACGATATCAACCCGATATAGCTCGACGGGTATTTTAATTAATCCGGGTATCGTGGAGCAGGCGACGTCCGATATAAAAAAACCGCCCATTATGGTTGAGTTTTCAAGACTCAAGAGCAATCGTTTAGTCGGTTGCGTGACGATTTTCGGCTCAAACCCCGCGCTTTCCAGCACGGAGGCGATTAAGGGACCGAATTTTTCATTAGCCTCAATTGTTCCCAATTCCAGAACTTGGGCCGTCAATCCGGAAATTATCGATATTCCCAAAAGAATGCCTAAAAAGATTCTTTTCATGACGAAACTCCATTATTCATTCGGTTTGCCCCACAAGGCGAATACGCTAACCCGCCCCGGCCCGCGGACCGGGAATCCCGGTTCGGCGTTACTGCCGTTCCGGCACGATACGGCGGGTGGGATAGGCGAAGTCGATGCCCGGTTCCCGGGAGAAGGCTTCGAGGATATCCTCGTTGATCGCGTTTTCCGTGTCCCGCCGCTTTCTCGGAAGGCAAAGGTACCGGGCGGTCAGGGAAACCCCGGATTCCTCGATTTTTGTATACACCGTCGGGGTAAGGTTCGAGTAGACGATGAAGTAGCGCTTGCTCGCCTCGCGGATACGCTCCTGGGCCTCCCCTTCCCGGTTCGCCGACCGGGCTTCCGCCACGGACAGGAGGATCGCCTTCGCCTTTTTCCAGTCGCTCTCGAAGGTCACCGTGACCGTCACCTCGTTCCAGATATATTCGAAACCCCGGGTGTAATTCGCCAGGGTCTGGGTGAATACCGCGCCGTTCGGCACGTGGACTACCCTGCCCGTGCTCTGGTCGGCCTTCACCCAGTTCCCTATCTCGAGGACCGTGAACTGGAATACCCGGATGTCGACCACGTCGCCCGAGAGTTCCCCTATCTGGACTCGGTCCCCGGTCACGAAGGGCCGCCGGGCGAGGATGAAGACCCAGCCGGCAACGTCCGAGATAAGTTCCTTGAGGGCGATCGCGATACCGGCGGAGAGCAGCCCCAGGTAGGTCCCGACTTGCCGGAAGTCCCGAATCCAGATGAGGGAGAGGGCGATGAGGCCGATGCCCGCGATGGCGTTGGCCGAGATCTTGAGGGCGAGGTACCGGGTTTGGGCCTCGCCGGTCTTTTTCCACACGAAACGGTGGAGCGCGAGCCGGGTCAGCGCGAGCACGGCGATGACCGCGAGGGAATAGAGGATTTTCATGCCCGCCGGGTCGTCGCGCCAGGCTCCCGAAAGGAACCGGCCGAAAAATTCCTGCATCTCCTTTTGCCCCCTTACGGAAAAGTATAGACCATTTCGGCATCGGGGAAAAAGCCGATGTCGGAAAGACGGACCTTGGGCTACCATGGCTACAGGGGGTCTCATGAACAAGACGTACGCGATTATCGGCTGCCTCTCGATCCTGGCCGCGGGAAGCCTGGCGGGCTGCGGCCTTACGGGTTCCGTCAGGGCGCGGGCGGACGCCGCGAAGGTGACCTTCGGGGTCGCGGTCCAGCCCGGCGACGTCCTCGATCCGGGGACGAAAAAGTTCATCGCCCGGAATTTCAACCTGATCGTGCCCGAGAACACCATGAAGTGGAAACTCCTCCGCCCCACGAAGGCCTTCTGGAACTGGTCGGACATGGACAAACTGGTCGATTTCGCGGAGGAAAACGGTATCGCCATGAAGGGCCATACCTTCGTCTGGCATCAGCAAAACCCGCCCTACGTCGACGGGCTGAAAAACCGGGACGAGGCGGCGGCCCTCCTGACGGAGCAGATAACGACGGTAATGACCCGCTACCGGGGAAGGATCCGCGAGTACGACGTGGCGAACGAGGTCCTGAACGAGGACGGCTCCATGCGAAACACCGTGTGGCTCAGGACCATCGGGCCAGAATATCTCGATATCGCCTTCAGAACCGCCCGGGAGGCGGACCCGGGGGCGAGGCTCATCCTGAACGATTACAACAACGAGTACGCGGGCCAGGCGAAGGCCGACGCCTTTTACGAATTGGTTAAGGCGCTGAAGGGGCGCGGGGTGCCCATCGACGGGGTGGGCCTCCAGCTCCACCTCATGGCGAAGTACCCCCTGAACGGGGATGCCCTGAAAAAGACGATCGCCCGGTTCCGGGACCTGGGGCTCTTCGTGTCCTTTTCGGAGGTGGACGTAAGGATCGAGCTTCCGGTGACGGCGGAGAAGGAAGCCGCCCAGGCGGCGATCTACGAAGGGCTTTTGGGGATCGCGAAGTCCGAGGCCGGGGCGGGCAATTTCGTCCTGTGGGGCTATACCGACGCGAAGAGCTGGATTCCCGCCGCCTTCGCGGGTTACGGTTCCGCCCTGCCCTTCGACCGGGAGGGGAAACCGAAGCCTGTGTTCAAGTCGATGGGGAAGATTCTCTCGACCCGGTGAGCCCGCGGGACGGGGCGCGCTGCGGGACAGGGCGCGAGCCGCGGGGCAAGGCGCGAGCCGCAGCGCGCCCGGGAAGCCGGTCGCCCAGCCGGCTGCGGATTCGCCCGAAAGCCGCTTCCCGGGGGGCGCGCTTTTCGCTATAGTGAACCCATGTCGTGGTCACTTTTCGCGGGTCTCTTCGTGTTCTCCTTCGTCGCCGCCTTCACCCCCGGTCCCAACAACCTCATCGCCCTCGCCTCGGGGGCAAACCGAGGCTTTCGCAAAACCCTTCCCCACGTGGGGGGCGTGGCCCTGGGCTTCGCGGTCATGATCGGCCTGATCGGCGCGGGCCTCGGGAGCCTTTTCGGGCTCTACCCGCGCCTCTACCTGATACTCCGCTACCTCGCCTTCGCCTATCTCGTGTATCTCGCCTGGCACATCGCCCGGTCCGAGGGAATCGGCGAATCGGGCGCCACGGGCAGGGAGGTTTCGGTGCTGGGCTCCGCGGCCTTCCAGTGGGTGAACCCCAAGGCCTGGATCGCGGCGGTCACCGTGGTCTCGACCTTTACCGATCCCGCCCGTTTCGCGACTAGTCTCGCGGTGGCGGCGCTGACGAACGTGGGACTCGCGGCCTGCGCGGTCTCGAGCTGGGCCCTCTTCGGCACGGTGGTGAAAACCTGGCTCGCCAAGCCCGTCCGGATGAAGGCCTTCAACTGGTCCATGGCGATCCTGCTCGTGGCCTCGGTCGCCCCGTCGCTCTTTCACGGATAGCCTATTCGCGCGCCCGAGGGGCGCGGGATTCGCGCCGCCCGGAAGCCGTTACCCCCGCGGCGGAAATTACCGCCGGATGAAGGAGCGCACCAGCCCTTCGAGGCCGTTTACCTTTATTTCTTCCATCGCCCGGAGCTTTTCTCCGAGGTCTCCCTCGGGCCAGCCCTTTTGCTTGAACCAGAGCACGTAGGACTCCGGCAGGTCCACGAGGTAGCGCCCCGCGTATTTGCCGAAGGGCATTTTCGCGTTCGCGAGTTCCACCAGGGCCCTCGAGGCCGCGTCCCCTTCCGGTCCCGCCGCGGCGGACCCGCCGTCCGAGGGGTCCCACCGCGCGTCGCCGAAGATGCCGACGTCTTCCGTGTCCCCGCTTTCCGCGGGGTAGGCCGCCGGGTAACCGTTCTTCCCGGGCCCGTCTTGGTTCGTGTTCATGGCGCCAGTATGGACCGCGGGGCGTTTTACTGCAACAGGATTTCGGTCAATTGCCCGGGCGTCAGGTTCCGGATGCACCGGCCCACGTCGATCCCTTCCAGGGCGGCGCGTATCGAACCTTCGTTGAGCTCGCGGCCGACGAGGGCCCCTTCGAGCTCCGCGGCGTCCTCGGCGCCGAAATAGTCGCCCCGCATGGCGCAGGACTTTATGAGGCCCTTTTCGACCTTCATGTAAGCCTGTACCTTTCCGCAGCCCTCGACCCGGCGTTCCTTCAGGATATCGTAGGCCGGGGAGTTTCCGTAGTTCCATTCCCAGGACTCGTAGCGCCCCCGGAGGGCCTCGACGGCCGCCCGGTCTTCCGCGGTGAGCTCGTAGGCTTCCATGCCGTTTTCCCTCGCCATGAAGTCGCGGAGGGCCTTCTTGAAATCTTCCACGGTCATGCGCGGGTCCGGCAGGTGTTCCTTCACGTTCGTGACGCGGCTCCTGACCGACTTGACGCCCTTCGACTCGATCTTGTCGGCGGATACCCGGAGGGCCGCCGAGAGGGTTTCCAGGTTCGAGTCGAACATGATCGTGCCGTGGTGCATGACCCGGCCGCCGCGCTGGTACTGGGCGTTGCCGGAGAATTTCTTCCCGTCGATTGTAATGTCGTTCCTGCCGCTTATTTCAGCCTCCACGCCGAGGGAGGCGAGGGCCTTCACGACCGGCACGCAGAAGGAGGCGAGGTCGAGGCCCGAGTTTTCGTTCCCGTCGCTGACGAAGGTAAAGTTCAGGTTGCCGAGGTCGTGGTAAACCGCCCCGCCCCCGGAAAGGCGGCGGACGACCTTAATGTCCCGTTCGCGGACGAAGGCGGCGTTAATTTCCTCCACGGCGTTCTGGTGCTTCCCGATGATTATGGCGTTGTCGTTCTGCCAGAGCATGAAGTACTCGTCTTCCTTCGGGAGCCCGTTGAAGACGTATTCCTCGAGGGCCAGGTTGTAATGCGGGTCCGTGCTGTCGCTTTCTATGTATCGCATTCCCATGGTTCGCTTCTCCTCCCTTGGATTCGCTGCGCCCCGGCCGGCGCGCGGCTTCTTATGACCGCGCCCCTCGCGGGACTTTCGTATGAGGGGGCTCCGAAGGGGGACTTTCGCCCTCCTCGCGCTTCCTGCCCCTTCCCAGAAAAAAACCGGGGCCCCTTTCGGGACCCCGGCCGGTACTTACCCTTCTCGCGCCCCGGGGAGCGCGGGATTTCAATGCTCAGACGCCTTCGCGGTTTACGCGCTCCTGCTCGAGGGCCGTGAAGTTGGCGGTCGAGACGTGGCCCGGCAGGGGAAGGATCTTTTCGTTGATGGCGTCGAGGAACCACGAGGCCTGGGGGAAGAAGTGGTTTTCGAGCTCGTATGCCGGGGTAATCCAGTTCTTGGCGCCGATGACCACGGGCGGCGCGTCGAGATAATCGAAGGCGAGCTCGCTGATGGTCTGGGCCATGTCCTTGAGGTGGCTGCCCCGTTCGCAGGCGTCGCTGGCGAGGACGATGCGGCCGGTTTTCTTTACCGATTCGAGGACCTTCGCGTAGTTGAAGGGGACGATGGAGCGGGCGTCGATTACCTCGGCGGAAAGGCCGTGCTTTTCCTCGAGGAGCTTCGCCGCTTCCAGGGCCCGGTAGAGGGTGGAGCCGACGGTGAGGATGGTGATGTCCTTGCCCGCGCGCTTTATGTCCGGCTCGCCGATGTCCACTTCGTAGTAGCCCTCGGGCACCCCGCCTGAGTGGAACTGCTCGCCCACGTCGTAGAGCCTCTGGCTTTCGAAGAAGATGACCGGGTCGGTTCCCATGAGGGCCGCGTTCATGAGGCCCTTCGCGTCGTAGGGAGTGACCGGGAAGACGACCTTGAGGCCGGGCACGTGGGCGACGAGGGACGACCAGTCCTGGGAGTGCTGGGCGCCGTACTTTGAGCCGACGGAGACGCGGATTACCACGGGCATCTTGAGCACGCCCGCGCTCATGGCCTGCCACTTGGAAAGCTGGTTGAAGATCTCGTCCCCGGCGCGGCCGAGGAAGTCGCAGTACATGAGCTCGGCGATTACGCGGCCGCCGCACATGCCGTAACCCACCGCGGTGCCGACGATGGCGGCCTCGGATATGGGGGAGTTGAAGAGCCGGTGGTAGGGAATCGCCTCGGTGAGTCCCTTGTAGACCGCGAAGGCGCCGCCCCAGTCCCGGTTTTCCTCGCCGTAGGCGATGAGGGTCGGGTCGGTATAGAACTTGTCGATGACGCTCTCGAAGACCGCGTCCTTGTACTGGAAGAGCTTGTTCTTGCCGATGGCCTTGCCTTCCGCGTCGTAGGCGTAGCGCGACTTCTTCGCGTTCTGCTGGACGTGGTGGTTGTCTTCCTTTTTCTCGAGGACGTCGCAGGGGCGGTCTTCCATCTTCTCGATTCTCCCGTTGGAGAACATGAGGCCGGAGATCGCGGCGGGGTTCGCGACGAGGTTCATCCGGGGGGACACCTTGTCGTCGATGGCGAGCTTGAGGGTGCCCGTCATGAGCTCCTTCACCTCCGCCAGTATTTTGTCGAAGTCCCCGTCGGCGGCGACCTTCGCCTTGACGAGCTCGGCGCGGTAACCGAGGAGGGAGTCGTGGCTCATCCAGGCGTCGAGTTCCTCCTTGGTGCGGTAGCTCGAGGCGTCGGAGGGCGAGTGGCCCGAAAAGCGGTAGGTGACCGTGTCGAGGAAGACCGGGCCCTTGCCGGCTTCGAGAATTTCCTTCTTGCGCCGGATCGCGTCGATGACCGCGAGGGGGTTGTAGCCGTCGATACGCTCGGCGTGCATCTGCTCGGGGTTCACGCCGGCGCCGATCCGGGCGAGCATGTCGTAGCCCATGGTCTCGCCGCGGGTCTGGCCGCCCATGCCGTACTGGTTGTTGAAGATGTTGAAGATGAGGGGGAGCCCGCCCTTCATGGCCCCTTCCCAGAGCAGCTTGAACTGGTCCATGGCGGCGAAGCTCATGGCTTCCCACACGGGGCCGCAGCCGAGGGAGGCGTCGCCGATGTTCGCGATGACGATGCCCTTCTTGGAGTTCACCTTTTTGAAGAGGGCGGCGCCGGTCGCTATGTCCGCCGAGCCGCCGACGATGGCGTTGTTCGGGTAAATGCCGAAGGGGGTGAAGAAGGCGTGCATGGAGCCGCCGAGGCCCTTGTGGAAGCCCGTCTCCCGGGCGAAGATTTCCGCGAGGGTGCCGTAGACCAGGAAGTCCCGGGCGAGCTCCTTCACGGAAGCCTGCTTCTTGCCCTCCACCGCGCGGAGGATCGCGCCGTCGAAGTAGTCCTTCATGACCTGCATGAGCTCGCCGTCGCCGAGCTTCTCGATGGCCGAGAGGCCCTTGGCGAGGATTTCGCCGTGGCTGCGGTGGGAACCGAAGATGAAGTCGTCCTTGCCGAGGAGGTAGGCCTGCCCCACGGAGGAGGCTTCCTGTCCCATGGAAAGGTGGGCCGGGCCGGGATGGTTGTACGCGATGCCCGAGTACTCGCCCGTCGTCTTGATCAGGTTGAGCATGGTCTCGAACTCGCGGATGATGGCCATGTCGCGGTAAATGCGGACGAGGTCGGCGTCGCCCAAGCTCTTCCTTTCCTCGGCCACGGTCTTCTTGTACTGGTTCACCGGAATGTCGGTGAAGCTGATCTTGCCCGCCTTCCTTGTTTCGGCGGGGTCTACGAATTGCGATTTGGGCATTTATCTTTCCTCCAGGGGATGCTTTGGGTTACAGGCTGAAAATCGCCTCGCGGATGACTTCGCTCACCGTCGGGTGGGGGAAGACCATCTCCTTGATATCGTTGACGACCATCTCGGTCTCGACCATGAGGGCCGCGCCGTAGATGATTTCCGACGAATAGTTTCCGATCATGTGCGCGCCGATTACGGCCCGGGTCTTTTTGTCCACCAGGACCTTGCAGATTCCGTCGCCTGATTCGTTTTCCGCGACGTAGCGGCCGGAGAACATCATGGAGACCTTCGCGCACTCGTACTCGAGGCCCTTGGCCTTCGCGGATTCCTCGGTCTCCCCCACGCTCCCGACTTCCGGGTTGGAGTAGATGACCGCCGGGATCGCCCCGTAGCGCATGGAGTCGCGCCGGCCCGCCATGACGTTCACGCAGACCTCCGCCTCGCGGTAGGCCGTGTGGGCGAGCATGGACACGCCGTTCACGTCCCCCGCGGCGTACACGTCCGCCACGTTGGTCTTGCCGCGCGAGTCGGTCTTTATCGCCCCGCGCTCCGTAAGGACGCCGATGCGCTCGAGCCCGAGGCCCTCGGTAACGGGACGGCGCCCGATGCTGAGGAGCACCTTCTCCGCCTTGACCGCGAGGGTCTGGTCGCCCTTTTCGTATTTGACTTCCCCGCCGCCGACCGACACGACCTTCGCGCCGAGCTCGAAGGCGATGCCGCGCTTCTTGTAATTGGCGAGGAGTATCTTCGAAATCTCGCCGTCCGTCGGTCCGGCGATGTGGTCGAGCATTTCGATAACCGTGACCTTGGACCCCGCCGAGGCGAAGTAGGAGGCCATCTCGAGGCCGATGACGCCGCCGCCGATCACCGCGAGGGTCGCGGGAACGGAGTCGAGGTCGAGGATCTCGCGGTTCGTGAGGACGAAGCCGGCTTCGAGGCCTTCCTTCACGCCCGGGATCGGCGGGACGACCGGGGCCGAACCGGTGGCGACGAGGAGGCGCTTGCCGACGTTCTCGGTTCCCGCGCCGTCAGGGCCGGAAGCGGGTTTCACCGCGACGACGAAGCCTTCGGCGGTTTTCGTCAGTATCTCCGCGACGCCCTCGGCCACGGTTACCTTGTTCCGCTTGAGCTGGCCCTTCACGCCGGTCACCAGGGTATTGACGACGCGGTTTTTCCGGGCCACCACCGCCGCGTGGTCGAGGCTCACGTTATCGCACCTCACGCCGTAATCGGCCCCGTGCCTCGCCCCCTCGAGGATCTTCGCGGAATAAAGGAGGGACTTGGAGGGCACGCAGCCCTCGTTGAGGCACACGCCCCCGACCTTCCGCTTTTCGACGAGGAGGACGCTCATGTCCTCGTGGCCCGCCCGCTCGGCGGCGAGGTACCCCGCGGGGCCGCCGCCGATGACGATCAAATCGTAAACCATTGCGTATTCTCCTTCTCGCCCTTACCGGGCGAGCAGCAGGCTGAAATTCTCGAGGTTCGCCGCGAGGTCCTTGAGGAAACGGGCCGCCGGAGCCCCGTCCACCGCGCGGTGGTCGAAGGTGAGGGACAGTCCCATGGCCGGGTAGAACCCGTATTCCCCGTCGCCCGTCTCGCGCGCCCGCTGGACGACCGAGCATACCCCGAGGATTCCCGTCTGGGGAGGGTTCAGGACCGGGGTGAAGGACTCGACGCCCAGGGCGCCGAGGTTGGTCACCGTGAAAGAGCCGCCCTTCAGGAGGTCCGGGGCGACGCGGCCCTTCTGGCAGTCCGCGGCGAGGGCCTTCACGCCCGCGGAAATGGCGGCGAGGCTCATGCGGTTCGCGGCGAACAGGGTCGGGACCATGAGGCCCCGCTCGGTGTCCGTCGCGACCCCGAGGTTCACGTCGCGGTAATAGGTCATCTCCTCGCCGGAGAAGGTGGCGTTGAGGTCCCGGTGCGCCGGGAGGGTCCGGGACACGGCGTAGAGCACGATGTCGTTCAACGTGACCTTCGTGAGGCCAAGCGCGGGGTCGGATTCCTTGAGCCGCTTCCGGAACGCGAGGATGTCCGTCGCGTCGAAAGAGGAATTCAGGGTGAGCTGGCAGGTGGTGGAGATGGAGTTGTACATCGCCTTCGCGATAACCTTGCGCATGTTGGAAATCTTCACGGTTTCGGCGGCGGGACCTTCGGCCGCGGGGACCGAGGTAGCGCCGGGGGCGAAACCGCCCGAGGCGGGGCCGGAAGCCGCGCCCGAGGCGTCCGCCACGGTTACCCGCCCGCGAAGGCCAGTGCCCTCCAGGCTCACGGCGTCTCCCGCGAGAGGGCGGGCGGCGGAGGTGACGAGGGAGCCCGACTCGCGGAGGGCAACGACGTCCCGCTCGATGATCCTGCCGCCGGGACCGGTGCCCGACGCGTGGGCGTAATCGACGCCGGTACGTTCCGCCAGATTACGAGCCCGGGGCGAAATGCCCGTGGCGGGACCGAAAGCGTCGGGGGCCGCCGCCGGGCCCGTTACCGCCGCGGGGGCCGGGGACGCGGGGGTTGGAGCGGAATCCGAAACCCCTCCGGCGGGAGCCGCGGGCGAGCCCGATTCGCCCGTACTCCCGCCGGAACCGGTACCCTTGCCGGGTACCAGGGCGGATATATCCTCACCGGGATCGCCGATGACGCATACGGTCTCGAGGACCGGGACGTCGTCGCCTTCCTGGGCGAATATCTCGAGAATCGTACCGGAAAGCTTGGCCTCTTCCTCGAAGGCGGCCTTGTCCGTCTCGTACGAAAAAAGGACGTCGCCGGCGTTAACCGCGTCGCCTTTTTGCTTGAACCATTTGGCGATGACGCAGCTTTCCACAGACTGCCCCTGTCGGGGCATGATTACCGCTTGGGCCATTACTTTTCCTCCTGGGATTCGGAAGCGCGGCGCCCGGCGTTCGATTCGACCAGGGCAAGCCACGCGCGTTTATAAGCTTCGAAGGCGGGAATCGTCTTCTTTTCCGCCTCGATGTATTCGACTTTCAGGTTGCCCGCCGCCTCGGAAAGGGACAGGCCGGACGTCGCCATGCGCGCCGCGAGGGCGGCGCCGAGGGCGGTCGCCTCGGCGATATCGGTGAGGTAGCAGGAATTATCCGGCAGGGCCTGGGAAAGGAGGGCCGTATATGCGCGGTTTTTCCGGAACCCGCCCTCGGTGAAGACCTTCTTGCTCGGGTCGATCCCGGCGCGCTCGAGGGCGACCAGGGTCTGGATGACGAGGGAGGACGTGAGGGCGACGAAGAAGCGTTCCGCGTCCTTCATGCAGGGGGGGACCGCCCGTCCGGCGACTATGTCGTCGTATTCGTAGCGCGTCCCGCCTTCAATGAGGCAGGGCCGCGAGCCGGGGAACTGGCCCGAGCCCGCGACGATCTCCGGGAGGATGAAGACGTCGGCTTTCGCGAGGACGGCGTCGTATCGGGCGGGGTCGAAGTCGGGCCGCTCTATGCCCGCGGCGGCGGCAAGGTTGTTCCAGGACTCGAATTCCTTCCCGCCAAGGAAGATCGCGGTTTTCACCGGGGAGCCGAAGGCCGAGCGGTTGAAGAAGACGACCTTCCCGAGCTCGTCCTTCTTGAAGCCGTATTCCCTCACCGGGTTCATGATCACGCACCAGGTGCCCGTCGAGTTGAGCATGAAGCCCGTCTCGCCGTTGGCCGCGAAATGGGGAAGCAGGGAGGAATTGGAATCGTGAATGCCGACGGTCACCGCGGCGTCCGGCGAGAGCCCGGTGCGCGACGCGACCCGGGCGGATACCTTGCCGAGGACGTCCCAGGGGGCGGAGAGCCTCGCGGGGAGCTTGTCGGCGATGCCGAGGTCACGGGCGACGGAGGACCAGGCGTTACGGGTCCAGTCCCAGAGGTAGGTGTGGCAGCCCACGTAGGTTCCCTCGGCGGCCACGGCGCCGGTAAGGCGGAGGCCCCAATACTGCGGAAGGTCGAGGACGTGGGCCGTGCGGGCGAAGCCTTCCGGGAAGCGCTCCGAGGCGTAATAGACGCCCTTGGCGGAATTGATGAGGGCCTTGAAATAGGGGGTGCCGGTGGCGGCCTGCAGGGCCTCGGGCTTGCCGAAGCGCGCGTAAAAGCGGTCATGAAATTCGTCCCCGGGCTCGTGGGTGTAGAAGACGCAGGGAACGCAGGGGTTCCCCTCCCCGTCCACGCATACGAAGGTCGCGCCGTGGGCGGTCACCGACACCGCGCGGATCGGGTACTTGGCCGCGGCGTCCGCGAGGCGCTCGAGGAACCAATCCTCCATACCCGCGAGGTCGTGGACGGGAAGGCCCCCGACCTCGAGCGGCTCGAAGGATTTATACGACACGTCCACCTGGCGGAGGGACGAGTCGTAAATCGCCACCTTCTTGTTCGTCATCCCGATGTCGATAACCGCGTACATTTCTTCCATACTTCAAAGCCCCCGTATTTGTAGGCTCAGAGCGCCTTCGCGTTGGCGAGGAGGTACTCTTCCGCCTCGGCGCACCACAGGCCGTTCGAGCGCGACATGATTTCCGCGAGTCCCCTGAAAAGGGGATCCGTCTCGCCCTTTGCGGCGAAGTCGGCGATCGCGGTGAGTTCCATCTCGAAGTTCGTGTAGATCAGCTTTTTCCCGCCGGGGATATGGGGCAGGTCGAGGGTGGTCTGCGGCACGCAATTGAGCCCGCCGATGTGGGTGATCATGGAGGAGGGGTTGATCTTCCCCGAGGCCATGAGCGCCAGGGATTCCTTCATGTCGTCGGTGTTGCCGCCGCTGGTGCCCACCACGTGGGTCGCGTTGTAATGCACGTTGTAGAAGTTGAAGTTCGCGCCGAAGGCGGTGTCGCTGGGACCCGCGAAAAAGTCGAGGCAGCCGTCGTGGCCCAGGATCCCGTCGCCGAGCTCGACCACGGGCTTGACCGGGGCCATGACGAACACGTCGTCGAAGCCGGTCCCGCCGGTAAGGGCGAGGAGTTCCGCCTTGGGGTCGGCGAGCTTGCCGGTATTGAGGTACACGAGCTTTACGCCGTTCTTCTTCGCCTCTTCCACGGTATAGATGGAGGCGGCCCGGGCGAGGCGGGCCTCGTCTATGTCGGTCACCACGAGGAGGCCGGGCTTCCGGTCGCAATGGATCGCGTAGTCGATGGCGCCGAGCCCCATGGGTCCCACCCCCGCGAGGATCGCGAGCTTGCCGCCCTCCACGATGCCCATCTTGTGCTCGTAGCTTCCCTGGACGGTGTGGTAATGCGCGTGGAAGGCCCCGACTATGCAGGACATGGGCTCGGAAAGGGAGCCGTGGTAGAAGGCCTTGCCGTCGTAGGGAAGGAGGCAGTCGAGCTCCATGACCACCGAGGGGATGACGATGTAGGTCGCGCTGCCGCCGATGTAGCGGAAGGAATAGCCGGGCGCCGCGTAGGGGTCGTCCTTTTGGTTCAGGGCCGGCTGTATCGAAAACCGGTCGCCCTTCCTGAACTTGGCCGCCCACTTGGGGCCGACTTCCACGATCTCGCCGCAGAACTCGTGGCCCACGATTATCGGGTTGGCCGCGATGTCGTTCGGGACGCGCTTGTGGTCCGAGCCCTGGATCGAGGCCTTGTAGCTCGACATGCAGATGCTGTCGGAAATGATGTGCGCGAGGATCTCGTCGTCCTTGATCGCCGGCAGCTCGAACTCGTCGAGCCTCAGGTCGTTCTTTCCGTATAATCGTACCGCTTTCGTTTTCATAGGTTCGCTCC
This sequence comes from Spirochaetales bacterium, assembly GCA_003245785.1. Classification (GTDB taxonomy): domain Bacteria; phylum Spirochaetota; class Spirochaetia; order Treponematales; family Treponemataceae; genus Teretinema. The sequence continues at coordinate 13,058 of QKCE01000302.1, forward strand.
ATTATAGCGTTTTTCGGCGCTCTTTTGCCCGATCAGGGCGAACGCCGCGATTCTCCCGTTCAGCGAGGGAACCGCCTTGATGGTTTTCTCGGTAAACATGCCGTCTTCCGGGTCCGCCGTGGCCGCGAGCTCGTGGCCGATGAGGGCCCAGGCCGCGGTCCGGAGGTTTTCGAATTCCGGGCCCCGCATTTCCGGGCACACGAAGGCCTGGCGCGGGGAGTTTATGTCCACCCCGCTTATCTGGAAAAAGCCCTTCGCGTCGCAGAGGGCCCGCACCCGGGCGAGCTGGGCGGGGCTGTTCCTCGGCGGCATGTAGGTCACCGCGCGGAAGCCGAGGTCGGCGATCACGTCGAAGAGGCCGTCCAGGAAATCGTCCTCGAACTTCTGCGCCCGCTTGTCCCCGGTTACCGAGTCGGTAACGTCCCCGAGGTACGCGTAGGCGCTCACGCCCCCCGTCCGCTCGGCGAGGGCGATGAAGTCCCGCGCGTCCGGGCATTCGTCGGTCGCGTCGACGTAGAAAGAGGTAATGAAGTCGCTTTTGATGAAGCCCAGGAGGTCGTACTCGTAATGGACGTTGTTCCCGTCCGAGAGGAGCTTCGCGATCTTTTCGGAGACCGGGAGCGCGAGTTCCTTCGAGAGGAAGTCCACGAGGGCGCTCCCCTTCCCGAAGCGCGCGACGAGGGCCTTCGCGAGGGCGAAGGCCAGGTGGCGCTCGGTAATGCTGCCGCCCGCGGGATACTGGGAGAGGCTCACCACGTCGGCGTCGAAGTCGACCGCGATTCCCGCCTTCGCGAGAAGGGAGTTCGCCTTGGCGGTCATCTTCCGGGTGCGCGCGTTCCGCCGCTCCGTGTAGGGCTTGAAGAAGGCGGTCACCTCGCCGATCTTCCCGTGGGGCACCCCGTGGAGCACCACGTAGGCGAGGGAATCCTGGTCGGTGTTGTTCAGCCTCCGCCCGCCGAGCGGCGTCTTCGACATGTCGACCCGGCATTCCACCCCGATGGTGGTGGGAAAGCCGAGGATTTTTCCCGCCTCGATGAACTCTTCCGCCCCGGCGATGGTGTCGTGGTCGACGATTCCCGCGGTCCGGAGCCCCGCGGTATAGGCCATCCAGACGGCCATGGCCGGGGAGTAGGGGGAAAAGGAGAAGGAGGTGTGGATGTGGTTGTTGATGTCCTCGCCGGTCGCGGGCCGGGGGATTTCCCCCGAGGCGATGAGGCCCGCGAGCTCGGTGAGCGCGTCCAGCCGGACGCGGGATTCCGCGCCGTTCAGCCGGGCGACGAGGGCGGAGGTATCCATGGCTTACCGCATCTCCTGGCCGCCGGTGACGTTGATCGCCTGGCCGGTCATGTAGCTCGACTGCTCGGAGGCGAGGAAGACCATCACGTTCGCGATGTCCTCCACCTCGCAGGAGCGCTTCATGGGCACCTGGGAGAGGTACTTCTGCCGGATCTCCTCCTCGGTGCAGTTCTGGTTTTTCGCGTACTGCTTGAAGAGGCTGTTCGGCCCCACGTTCCACAGGGTGGAATTGAGGAGGTTCCCCGGGCAAATCGCGTTCACCCGGATGCCGTACTCGGCGAACTCCAGGGCCAGGCTCTGGGTAAGGCCGATTCCGCCGAACTTCGCCGCCGCGTAGGCCGAGTTCTTCGACGAGCCCTTCTTGCCGGACTTGCTGTTGATCTGGATTATGTTGCCGCGCTTCGCCGGGACCATGACCCGGGCGGCGGACTGGGCGCAGTTGAAGTAGCCGACGAGGTTCACGTTGACCATCTTGAGCCACTGCTCGCTCGGGAACTCGAGGACGGGTTTCGCGATGAGGATCGCTGCGTTTGAGACGAGCAGGTCGAGCGAGCCGAACTTTTCGACCGCGAGGTTTACCATCGCGTCGGTCTGGGCGACGTCGCACACGTCGACCTTGCAGGCGACGGCGTTCTTCAGCGAGGAGGCGACCGCCTGCGCCTGTTCGAGGTTGATATCGGCCACGACTACTTTGCAGCCCTCGTCGTCGAGCCGCCGGGCGAGGGATTCGCCGAGCCCCTGGGCGGCTCCGGTGACGATCGCCACCTGTCCCTCGAGAATGCCTTTGCCATTAATCGAAATCATAATTCACTAAGCCTCCATGACGGGCTCAGTATCGCCCCTTATTGCACTACAAGTCAACAATGAGCAGAAACATTGAGGAATAGTCTTTATTCCATTCTTTTTCAGTCAGTTTTAATCACTTTCAATCATTTATAATCATCAAACCGGGGAAAAAGGCCCTTTCTCCCCGGTTTCACGTCTAAAACGGTCAGAACGAATCATGGAGGCGTTATCGTCCCCGAAAGGTCCCACAAATCTTCCCAGGATTGGTCTTTCTTCCATAGAAAAACCTGCCCCTTGATGAGCCGACACCCATGGTCTATCCGTGAGAGCTTTTCCATTTCCGCGGGTGAAAGGGGGTCCGCGGAGACGGCCTTCAGGTTCCCCAGGATATTCTTCCGGCTCGTCGAGAACGGGATGGGTATCTGTCCCCGCTGGACCGCCCACTTCAGGCATACCGCCGCGGGGTGAATCCCGTGGGCCGCCGCGATCTCCGCGATCGCCGGGTCTTCCATGTCCACCGTGTCCTCGGGGGTCCGGTCCCGGTCGGGACGGTTCGGGGAGCCTATCGGGCTGTACCCGATCGGCTGTATGCCCTTCGATACCGCGTAGTCGAAAAATTCCGGCTGCTGGAAATGGGGGTGCAATTCCATTTCGATGCAGGCCGGGCGGATTCGGCAATCCCGGAGGAGCAGGTCCATCTTCGGGATCGTCATGTTCGAGGTGCCGATATGGCGCACGAGGCCCATATCGACGAGGCGCTCCATTTGGCGCCAGGTTTTCATGTAGGCCTCGTGTATGTAAGGCTTCGCGTTGGCGCTCCGGCTTTCCACGTCGCACCCCGGCGCGTGGTAGTTCGGGAAGGGCCAGTGGACGAGATAGAGGTCGAGGTAATCCAGGCGGAGGTCCTTGAGGCTTTGGGCGCAGGAGAGGAGCACGTCGCCCCGCCCGTGCCGGTCGTTCCACACCTTGGAGGTAATCCAGAGCTCCTCCCGGCGGACGATTCCGTCGGCGATCGCCCGCTCGATCGACTCCCCAATCTGGGCCTCGTTGGCGTAGACCGAGGCGCAGTCGATATGCCGCCAGCCCAGGCGGATCGCCTCGTACACCGAGGAGGCGACGAGGTCCGCCGTCGCGTGGTCGCTGCCGAAGGTCCCGAGCCCTATCGCCGGGATCCTCGCGCCGGATGCCAGGGTCCTGAAGGGGACCGAGGCGGGATCTACCGCGTCGTCCGGGATCGCGGGGCTTGGCGCCGCGCTCATTTGGAAAGTTCCTCGTCGAAGGCGATGGCGACCTTTCCGCAGCGCCCCCCCGCCATGAGGGCGAAGGCCTTGTCCGCCTCCGCCAGGGGGAACCGGTGGGTCACCAGGTCCTCGGGATGGATTCCCCAGCGGACTATCCGTTCCACCAGCTCCTCCATCTTCCATATGCTCGTGACCCAGCTTCCGTAGATGGTCTTCTGGTCGTGGATTATGTCCGGGCTGGGCTGGAACGCCGCGGTGCCGCCCTCGCCGATAAAGCAGATCTTGCCCCATTTGCGCGCCGCCTGGATGCAGGTCAGCCGGGCCTTGTCGTTGGCCGAGCAGTCGATCGTCCGCTCGCAGCCCGCGCCGTCGGTGAGCTTTTTCACCTGAGCCGCGTTGTCCGGACCCGCGTCGAGGACCGCGTCCGCGAGGCCGAGCTTGAGGGCGAGTTCCCGCCGCTCGGGGACCCCGTCGATCCCGATGAGGTAGGAGGCGCCCATGGCCTTGGCGAGCATGAGGGTCGCCAGCCCCACGGGTCCGAGACCGGTCACGAGCACCCGGTCGTTGCCGGAAATCCCCACCTTCTCGAGCCCTTCGTAGACCGTCCCGAAGCCGCAGGCGATCTGGGCGCCGTCGGTGTAGGAAAGGGAATCCGGAAGGGCGACGAGGTCCTTCTCCTCGGCGAGCATGTACTCCGCCATGCCGCCGTCCCGCTGCCAGCCGTAGGCGCGCCGGAACTTTTCGCTGGTGCAGCTTATCATGTAGCCCCGGCGGCAGTCGTTGCACACCCCGCAGCCCGAGATATGGTACACGATCACCCGGTCGCCCTTCTTGAACCGGCGCAGCCCCGGACCGCACTCGACGATCTGGCCCGAGGGCTCGTGGCCGGAGATCACCCCCTGGTAGCCCTCGGGACCCTTTCCGAGATGCTCGTGGTATATCGCGCGGATATCGCTTCCGCAGATCGTGGACGATTTCATTTTCAGCAATACCTCGCCGTGTCCCGGCGTCGGTATTTCGTAATCCCTGAACTCGACGGTGCTGTTTCCCGGAAGCACCACTCCCTTCATCGTTTTGGCCACAAAACCCTCCTGAAAACCAAACCCAGTAAAATATTGACCCGAAGTTGCCGCCCGAATTCGGCGATTTCGGACCGATTTCCCCTATTTTATACCCACTACCCTTCCATGGTTAGTGCTATAATAGGTTATCGCATGCCAAATATTGGACAAACCATGAACGACAATATACCCGATGCCCCTTATTTCTCCCGCCAGATCCACGCGGCCCGCCGCTTTTACAATCCCGACTGGCTCACGGAAGGCTTGAGCGGCCCCCTGCCCTTCGCCGGGGGCTGGGAAAGCTGCGCGCCGGGATACCGGGTGGAGCGGGCGGACTTTCCCTACCATGCCATCGAGTTCGTCGCCTCCGGGGAGGGAACGGTAACCCTGGCGGGGAAGGAATATCCCCTGTCCCCGGGCGCCTACTTCACCTACGGGCCGGGGATCCCCCACGGGATCGAGAACCGGGGACCCGCGCCCCTGGAAAAATACTTCGTGAATCTCCGCCCCTCGGACGGCTCCTTTTTCGCCTCGGAATGGAACGGACCGATCGGGAAGTGCCTGCATAGCGTGCGGCCCCATTCGGTGGGCGAATCCTTCGAGGAACTCATCGAATACGCCCTCGAGCGAAACCCCTGGAGCGACAGGATCTGTTCCGGGATCGTGAAGCTCCTCGCCCTCAAGCTGGCGGAAGCCTCGGTTCCCTCGGGGGATTTTTCCGGCGCCGCCTACGCGACCTACGCGCGCTGCGTGGGCATCGTCAACCGGAGGTACCGGGAGATGCGGGGCCTCGCCGACATGGCCGACGCCTGCGGGATAGACCAGAGCTACCTCTGCCGCCTCTTCCGGAAATACGGGCACCGGAGCCCTTACCAGTACCACCTGAGGCTCGTGATGAACCACGCCGCGGACCTTCTCACGAAGGGGGGGCTCCGGGTCACCGACGCCGCCGAGGCGGTGGGCTATCCCGACCCCATGCATTTTTCCCGGACCTTCAAGAAGGTCATGGGCGTATCGCCGAGCAGGTTCGTCCTTCTCGAAAAAGAAGGGCAGGACGGCGACGCGCGCCGGCCTGCCCCCTGACCGACTGGCGGG